>CALKVR010001348.1 GCA_938004815.1 uncultured Polyangiaceae bacterium
GAGCCGATGATGCTCAACATGGGCCCGAGCCACCCGGCCATGCACGGCACGGTGCGCATCGTCGTCGAGCTGTCGGGCGAGACGATCACGCGGGCCGACGTTCAGATCGGCTACCTGCACCGCGGCTTCGAGAAGATGTGCGAGCGCGGCACGTGGAACCAGGTCTACCCCTACGTCGACCGGCTCAACTACGTCTCGCCGATGCTCAACAACGTGGGCTATTCGCTCGCGCTCGAGAAGATGCTCGGCATCACGGTGCCGATCCGGTGCCAGTACTACCGCACCATCCTCGGTGAGCTCGCGCGCATCGCCGATCACCTGACGTGCAACGGCGCGATGGCGATGGAGCTCGGGGCGTTTACCCCGTTCCTCTATTACATCCGCGCGCGCGAGATGCTCTGGGACATCTTCGAAGAAGAGACGGGCGCGCGCGTCACCCACTCGTTCGGTCGTCCGGGCGGCATGGCGCAGCCGCCGTCGCCCTTCTTGAAAGACATGATCCGCGCCGCGCTGCCCGCCATCGAGGGGCTGATGAGCGACGGCGAGAAGCTCCTCCTCACGAACCGTATCTTCCTCGACCGCCTCGAGGGCGTCGGCAAGATCACCGCCGCCGACGCGATCGAGCTCGGGTGGACGGGCCCGTGCCTGCGGTCGACCGGCTGTGCCTACGACGTGCGCAAGGCGCACCCGTACATGCTCTACGACCAGCTCGACTTCGACGTGCCCGTCGGCACCACCGGCGACAACTACGACCGGTTCATGTGCCGGCAAGAAGAGCTTCGCCAGTCGGTCCGCATCGTCAACCAGTGCCTCGACCAGATGCCCGACGACGGCCCCATCAACGTCGACGACCCGCGCATCGTGCTCCCGCCCAAGGACGAGGTCTACACGACGATCGAGGCCACCATCCAGCACTTCAAGATCGTGATGGAGGGGGTGAAGATCCCGGCCGGTGAGGTCTATTCGTACACCGAGGGCGGCAACGGCGAGCTCGGCTACTACCTGGTCTCCGACGGCAGCGGCACACCCTACCGCGTGCGCATCCGGCCGCCCTGCTTCCCCATCGTGCAGGGCCTCGAGCGCCTCATCGTGGGGGCGATGATCCCCGATGTCGTCCCCACGTTCGGATCGATGAACATGATCGGCGGAGAGTGCGATCACTGACCGATGAGCGTCAGCTCCAGGTGACCCTCCTATGACAGCGCAGACACCGGCGGCGGAGCCGCCCAAGCCCCCGAACACGATCAAGATCGACGGCCGCGAGATTCCGTTCGAGCCGGGCGACACCGTGATTCGCGCCGCGCACCGCGCCGGCATCGACATCCCGCACTACTGCTGGCACCCGGGCCTCTCGGTCGCGGCCAACTGCCGGATGTGCCTCGTCGAGCTGCCGCCGCCCCCAGGGCGCCCGGCCATGAAGCTCGACGTCCTCGAGTGGGACCCGGCGATCAAAGACTACCGCCCCGCGCAGAAGCCCAAGCTCCAGCCCGCCTGCCAGCAGGCCTGCGCCCCGGGGCTGGAAGTCCTGAGCGACAAGAGCGAGCACGTCGAGAAGGCGCGCGCGCAGGTGCAAGAGCTCCTGCTCCTCAACCACCCGGTGGACTGCCCGATCTGCGACCAGGCCGGCGAGTGCCGCCTGCAAGATTACTGGCTCGAGCACCAGCGCACGAAGAAGCGCATGCGCCAAGAGATCGTGCACAAGCCCAAGGCGGTGAGCTTCGGGCCGACCATCGTCTACGACGCCGAGCGCTGCATCGTGTGCACGCGCTGCGTCCGCGTGATGGAAGAGGTCGCCAAGGACCCGGTGCTCGACCAGCGCGAGCGCGGGAACCTGAAAGAGATCGTGGTCGCCCCCGGGCGCCAGCTCGACAACAACTACACCCTGATGACCGAGCACGTGTGCCCGGTCGGCGCGCTCACGTCGAAAGACTTTCGGTTCAAGGCGCGCGTGTGGTTCTTGCGCTCGTCGCGCACCGTGTGTCAGGGCTGCTCGACGGGCTGCAACGCCTTCCTCGACTTCGACCCGCGCGACAACACGCCCTATCGCCACCGGCCGCGCGAGAACACCCAGGTCAACCAGTACTGGATGTGCGACCACGGCATGCTCTCGTACCCGTGGGCGGTCGAGGGGCGCCTCCTAGAGGCCAAGGTCTCGGGCAACGACGCGACGATCGACGCGGGCATCGAGGCGGCCGCCAAGGCCCTCGCGGGCCACGAGGGCAAGGGCGATCGGGTCGCCATCGTCCTGAGCGCGCAGCACTCGCTCGAGGACAACTGGGCGCTCTACACGCTCGGCAAGACGTACCTCGGCGTCGACACGTTCTACGTCACCGGCAAGCCGCTGGGTGAAGCCGACGGCGTGCTCATGAGCGCCGATCGCAACCCCAACACGGCCGGCGTGATGAAGCTCTGCGAGGGCTCGGCTCCCCGCCCGCTCGGCGACCTGCTCAATTTGCTCAAGAACGGCGCCGACAAGATCGAGTACGTCATCGCGCTCGGCTCGCACGTCGAGGTCGACGCGGCCGAGCTCGCCGCCCTGAAGGGCAAGCGCGTCGTCACCGTCGCCGCCTGGACAGGCCCGCTCGAGGCCGCGGCCAAGGTCGCCCTCCCGGCTTGCAGCTGGGCCGAGGCCGACGGCACCTTCGTCAACAAGCAGGGCATGGCGCAGCCGAGCGAGCGGGCTCTCGTCGCCCGCGGCAGCGCGCTCCCGGGCTGGCTGCTCGTCGCTCGCCTCGGCCGCGCGCTCGGCTACGCCGTGGAAGAAGCTCTCCGAGCTTCGCCGCGCCATGGCAGGCGCCGATGCGCCACCACAGGTCGGCGCCGCCGCCGCCGCCCCCACCGCCGGAGGCGCACCGTGACGCTCGTCGAAGTCGTCCTCGGGGTCGTGAAGATCGCGATCGTCCTCGGGTTCTGCCTGAACATGTCGGCCCTCGCGACGTGGGCCGATCGCCGGCAGAGCGCGATGATCCAGCACCGCGTCGGTCCGAACCGCGCCGAGGTGTTGCTCCCTAGCTTCATCATTCAGGGCATCCTCGTGGCCCCCGGTCTCTTGCTCGGCGCGCTCGCCGCGCTCGGGCTCGGCTCGGCTGCGCGCCCCGACATCGCGGTCGATCGCTTCGGCCTCGGCCTGCAGCTCTTCGTCTTCGTGATCTGGTTCAACCTCGTCGTCCTCGCGTGGCGCGTCGAGCAAAAGGGCCCGCTCAACGCCCTGGAAAAGGCGGTCGGCTCGGCGCCGGGTCGCAGCTACTTCTTCGCCGGGCTCGCGGCCCACGCGGTCGCGGCGGTCATCACGAGCATCGTCTCGTCGCGACTGCAGGCCGGTACCCTCGACGGCAACACCGCGTTCTGGCTCGCGCGGGGTATGGGCGCCGTGCTCGGCGCGACGATGGCCGGCTCCGGTGTCTACGCAGCGATGCGTATCCCGAGGGGCACGTTCCCCCTCCGCCTCGCGGGCACGCTCCACGCGCTGGCCGACACCGTGAAGATGATCTGGAAAGAGGACTTCGTCCCGAAGAACGCGGACCGCCTCCTCCATGCTCTCGCTCCGATGATCGCGATCTTTCCCGCGCTCGTCGTGATGGCGGTCGTGCCGTTCGGCGGCGTGATGTGCTTCCAGGACGCCGACAAGAACGGCGCGTTCAACTTCAGCGACCTGGCGCACCTCGCCCCGGCCATGGCGCGCGATGGAGTGTGCGAGGGTCACGCCGTCACGCTGCAGGTTGCCGACCTCAACGTCGGGCTCCTCTACTTGTTCGCCATCTCGTCGACGGGCGTCATCGGCGCCGCCATCGCGGGCTGGGCCAGCGACAACAAGTACTCGCTCCTCGGTGGCCTGCGCGCGGCCAGCCAGATGGTCAGCTACGAAGTGGCGATGGGCCTCTCGCTGATGGGCCTCTTGCTCATCTACGGCACCATCCGCCTCGGCCCGATGGCCGAGTGGCAGAACGCCTACGCCTGGGG
>CALKVR010001349.1 GCA_938004815.1 uncultured Polyangiaceae bacterium
GGATGAGATCGCCTGCCTCGTACGTGCCGCCGACGGAGTAGGACTTGAACGCGCCCGGGGGCTGGCCCGCGATCGCCTTTTCCCACAGGGCGCGGGCCGAGCGCTGCGTCGCCGGACCGCTCGCGGCTCGGCTGCCCGAGGCTGCGCGAGGGGTCGACGCCTTGGGCTGGTCGCGCTCGCTCGCCGGCTTGCGGTAGTTGTGCTGCCCGCCGCAGGTGAGACACTCGACGCGCTTCACCGCCTCACCGACCATGGCAACGATGCGGTGGTTCAGGTCCATGCGGCACTTGGTGCACCAAGCGTCGATCTCGCCGCCGGTGCGGGGCTTCTTGGGGGTGACGGTGATCATCGATCTTCTTTCTTCCCCACTCGCTTCTCTTGCCCCCGCTCTTTGACTGTTACTTCGGTGCTGATTTTCGGTCGGTAGTCGGCGGCGTCGGTCGCGCCCTCTTCGCCCTCTTCTTTGCCGTCGAGGGCGCGGTCGTTGGGCACGAAGCGGATCTCGGTCTTGATCTCGAACGAGAGCTTGGTCAGCGCCTTCACGATCTCGTCGGCGATCTGGGTGTGCTCGAGCACGTCGCGGATCTCTTTGGCGACGACGCGGTAGAGGCCCGTCTTGGTGTCGTCGATCTGCGAGTAGACGTCGGCGATGACCTCTTTGGGCAGGGGCAGGCCGCTCACGAAGCTGCGCAGGCTCTCGGGGCGCTCGCTGAGCTCGCTCAGCTTCTCGACGCCGCTCTCGACCGCGCGCTCGATGACCTTCTTGACGATCTCGGGCACGGCACGCTCGAACAGCCGCTTGCGCTCCTCGGCGTGAGGAGGCGGCGGGACCGAGCCCCCGGGAGATTCGTCGTCGCGGTCGTCCGCCACGAGCAGGGGCTTACTGCCCTGGAGGCCCGAGTGTCAATGGCCCGCACCCGAAGACAGCCCCGGTGCGCGGGGAACGGACCATATCTCCAGCGCGAACGCGCCGCGCCCTGCAACAGCCGAGATGGTCACGACCACGTCGTCGTCGGCCGGTGCGCAGAGCGCGCGGTCCGGCTGAACGATCGCGACCCGATCGGCGCGGTGATCGCTCGCGATGAGGGTGCCCCGGCTCGAGCGCACCTCGACGCCCAGATCGGTGACCCCCGCGTCGGCGACCGCAAAGAATCGGTAGCACGTGCCCGCGCGCAGGCTCATGGGGAGGCGGACCTCGGCCGCCCCCTCGGCCACGGCCCCTTCGTGGGGGCCATCGCCGACGCGCGCCATCCCCGTCGACGGGCCGCAGGAGAGCGCGAGCTTGGTCGTGTCGATCACCGGATCCGTCCCCGCGGTGAAGCCCTCGGCGCACCGCACGAACGGCGCGCCCTGGGGCTCACCGGCCGGTGGCGGCCCCGCCGACGGCGAACCGGACGCAGAGTCGACCACCCGCGGGGTCGGGGCAGGGGCAGGGGCCGCCTGTCCGGAGCCCGGAGCCTCCCAGGGGTACGGGTCGTCGCATGCAGCAGCGAGCCACACCACGAGGGCGGCGAGCGGTGCGCGGTCGGCAAACCGGGCGAACGTCACGGGCTACGTCTGTTACCTTCGCACCCCGGCAGCGAAAAGTGATCACCGGCGAACGAAAGAAGCCGAACGTGTCGGCCGCGCTGCTCCGTTGGTTCGACGCCCACGCGCGCGATCTCCCGTGGCGCAAGACGGGTGATCCCTATGCGATCTGGGTGAGCGAGGTGATGCTCCAGCAGACGCGCGTCGAGACCGTCCGGGCCTACTACCCCGCCTTCCTCGAGCGGTTTCCGCGCGCATCGGCGCTGGCGGCGGCTCCGGCCGCCGACGTGATGAAGGCGTGGGCCGGGCTCGGCTACTACCGCCGCGCGCGCGCGCTCCACCTGGCCGCGGCAGAGGTGGTGGAGCGCTACGGCGGGCGGGTCCCCGGCTCGGCCGCCGAGCTCCGTACGCTCTCGGGCGTGGGGGCGTACACCGCGGGCGCGGTCGCGAGCATCGGGTTCGGCGAGCGCGTAGCGGCCGTCGACGGCAACGTCGCGCGCGTGCTCTCGAGGCTGTTCGCGCTCGAAGAGCCCATCGGCACCTCCCGCGCCCTCACCAAGCTCGCGCCCATCGCCGACGCGCTCGTGCCGGCCGATCGGCCGGGCGATCACAACCAGGCGATGATGGAGCTCGGGGCGACGGTGTGCACCCCACGCGCGCCCGCGTGCCCGGTGTGCCCCCTCGCGAGCGACTGTGAAGCTCGCCGCGCCGGGCGCCAGAACGACCTGCCGATCGTGATCAAGAAGCGCCCGGCACGGGTGGTGAAGATGACCGCCGTCATCGCGACCGGCGCTGCGAGCGGTGACGCCGTGCTGCTCGCGCGGCGGCCCTACGAGGGCCTCTTCGGCGGGATGTGGGAGCCACCGATGGCCGAGGGGCGAGGAGCCGCGGTGAAAAAGGCGCTCGCTGCTAGCGGGCTCGCGATCGGAGCGAAGGTCGGCGTCGTGCGCCACGTGCTCACCCACCGCGTGCTCGATGTGGCGGTGATGCAGGGCAGGGCAGGGGCGTCCTTGCGCGCGATCCCGCCCTACGAGGAGCTCGCCTGGGGCGGCCTCCGAGGTGAGCGCGCGCTCTCGACCCTGGCGCGCAAGATCCTGGAGCTCTCGCCGTGAGGCGGCGAGAGCTTGCCTTCTCGGTGGCCACGGCTCCGGCCCTCTGGCGAGCCCCCGCCGCGCGCGCGGACGAGCCGACCGGGGGCGGCCCCACGCCGGCGGTAGCGGCCGAGATCGACGAGGCCAAGGCCAAGCGGTACGAGGCGCAGCCCGGCTTCTACTCGCGCGTCTTCGGCACGTTCGCCGTGGGCAAGGGCCTTCGCTTCAACAACCCCTACCGCCTCGAGACGGTGGTCGGCGACGACGCCGAGAGCGTATCGCTCACCGCGACGTACCTCGACTTCAGCGCCAACCTCGCGTTCGGAGATCCGCTCGGGGTGCAGCAAGGTGTGTCGGTCCACGTGGGGAGCAGCGTCGAGGGCGTGCTCCAACCCTACGTGACGCCGTCGTACGTCGTGCTCTACCGCGCCGACCACCCCTTCATGGCCTACGGTCGCGTGGGGCCCGCCATCCTCCTCTCGCCCGACCCGAACGTCGGCGGCGAGATCGCCGCCAGCTTCTCGTGGTTTTTCCTCGCCGGCCTGGGCGTGACGAGCGAGATCGCCTTCGACCTCTTCTACGGTGCCGCGACGCTCACCGAGCAATACAGCGTCATCCCCGTCCTCTCTTTTCAGCTCGGCGTGATCGCCGACTACGAGTTCTTGCCGTGAGACGTTCGCTGGCTCTCCCCCTCGCGCTCGTCTTCTGCCTCGCGCCGACGGCCGGCAACATCGGCAGCTGCGGGCAAGAGGCCGTGCTCCTCGACGCCGACAAGTTCTTCGCCAACAAGCAGTACGTCGACTGCTCGCGGTGCACCGAGTGCGCGATCTTCACCGGCCAGTGTGACCTCGCGTGCGGCAAGATCGCGCTCGTCGGGGTGTTCCCCGAGGGCTGCTTCCCGCTCGTTCACGACGGCGAGGTCTGCCTCGACGCCCTCGGCGTAGCGTCGTGTGACGACTACGCGAGCTACATGGCGGACGAGGCCGCGACGACGCCGTACGAGTGCAACTTCTGCCCGCTCGACGCCGAGGGCCAGCCCGATCGGGGGGACGAGTGAGGCGCCCCGCGCTCGCGCTCGCCCTCGCTGCGCTGCTCGCCGGCGGCTGCAGCTGGGTGCAGGCCACCCCCGGCGATCACGCGGCCTACCGAGACACCCGCGTGCTCCGCACGTTCGAAGAGCGCATCGGCGCCGCCGCCACCTACCTCGAGGAGCGGCCCGACGGCGCGTACGCTCCTCAGGTCCGCCGCTACTTCGACCGCGCCGAGCCCGTCTTCTTCGCGACCCGGCAAAAGACCGAAGCCGGCCTCCGGACATACATCCGGGTGCTCCCGAAGGGGCCCCACGCGGCCGAGGTCGCGAGCCGGCTCCGCGCGATCGACGATCGGCGCGGTCACGATCCGCTGCTCGAGGCGGCGGCGGCGACGCGCGAACGCCTCGCGGCCGCCGCGAAGTCCAGGGCCGACGCGCAGGCTGGGCTCCAGGTTTGGCTCGAGCGGCTCATGGACCGCGAGGCCTATCGCTCGACGCTCGCGTCGGGCCCGCGAGACCTCGTGGTCGCGTTCTCGCTCGCGCTCCCGGAGCCGAGCTGCTCGGCGGCCGAGGGGCCGGACGGGCCGCCAGGCGCGGCGCGCCTGTGCGCCAAGGACGCGACGTTCCCGTTCGCGATCCCGACCGGCAAGCGGCTGGAGGATCGCGAGCTCTCGTTCCTCGTCGAGCTCGCCCTCGACGAGGGCGGGGTGCCGCTTCGCGGCTCGATCACGGGCGAGGAGCTCTTCGCCCGGCTCGACGAGACGTTCGCCAAGGCCGAGCGCCGCGCCGAGAGCGTCCGCGATCGCATCGAGGCGGTGGGCCGCGGCGTCGACTTCGTCACGCAAGCCTTCGAGAAGCGCGTCAGCCACGATCCGTCGTGCGCCAAGCCGGTCACCGCGCCCGAGGTGCTCAGGCTCGAGTGCGCGGGGGTGCGGGTCGTCGCCAAGGCCGCGACCGACGAAGGCGGCGCCGACGAGATCGTGATCGAGCCGGCGGGGGCGCCGCCCTGATGGGGCGTGGCCGGGCCGCGCCCCCCGCGATCAGCAGTCGCGCCCTTGCTTCTTGCCCTTCAGCTTGCTCGTCATCTTCGGGCAGATCTCTTTGATCTTGCCTGACGCCTCGTCGAGCGCCTTTCGCATCTCGTCGAGCTTGGCGCGGTCGCGGCGCGCGAGATCGTTCTTCTCCTCGGGGTCGGCGCTCAGATCGAACAGCTGGTAGCCGTCGGCGTTGCCGCCCTCGATGATGCGCCAATTGCCCCGGGTGAGGGTGCGGCGGCGATCGTTGTCGCTCGTGCGCGCGAGATCGCTGATGACGTCGCGCTGGGGGGTGGCGCCGCCCTCGAGCTCGGGCACCAGGCTCACGCCCTGAAAGCTCGGGTCGGGGGCCACGTCGAAGATGTCGAGGATGGTCGGCGCGAGATCGATCATGCCGCGCGGCTCGTCGATGCGCCGCGGCTTGAACCCGGGCCCGCGGATCATGAGCGGGACGTGGGTGAGCACGCTCCAGAGCTCGAAGCCGTGCCGGTACATCTTGTGCTCGCCGAAGGCCTCGCCGTGGTCGCTCGTGATGACGACGACGGTGTCCTTGCCCCACGGCTGCCCGTCGACGAAATCGAGGATCTTCTTCACGTGCATGTCCGTGAAATAGAGCTCGCCGGCATAGAGGTTCCGCGCGCCCTTGCCGAAGCTCTTGCCCTCGGGGTGACCCATGTACTGATCGTGCGGATCGAGCAGGTGGTAAAACGCGAAGAAGCGCTTGCCCGCGTTGGCTTTGTCGCCCAGGTGCCGGAGGATGATCTCGGTGTGGGCCGGGCTCGTGATGTTCTCGTCGGTCGTGTTGTTCTTCTTCAGGTCGGGGACGAGCTCGTAGACGTCGAAGCCCTGGTGGAACCCGGCCTTTTCCTTGTTGAAGTAGAAATGCGCGTGCGCGCTCATCGTCCGCACGCCCGCCTTCTGCAGGAGCTCCGGAAAGAGGAGCTCGTCGTCCGGGTACGAGGCGAAGAAGTAGCCGCTCCGCTTGAGCTCGCTCGGATAGCGCGCGCCCAGAAAGCCGCCGAGGGTCTGCGCGGTGTACGACGAGAGCGCCGAGAACCGCGTGTACGTGACGGCTGTCTTCTCGAAGGCGTTCAGGGTCGGCATGACCTCCTCACGGCCGCCACCGAAGGCCATCTGGTCGGCCCGCAGGCTGTCGATGCTGAGGACCAGGACGTTCTGGGGGCCGCTCGCCGCGGGCGCCGCGGCCGAGGCCGAGCTCTTCGGCGCGCCGGTCGCGGATTGACCGGCCGCCGCCGCCGAGGGGCCTGGGTCGGTCGTGCCCTGCGACGACGATGACGTGCTCGCGCCGTGCTTCTCGCTCGCGCAGCCCGCGAGGGTGAGCGCGACGAGGCCAGCGAGGGTGGAAAAACTACGCATCGATGCCGACTTAACCCATGCGGCGCGGTTCGTCGAATCAACGGCCATTTCTCCTCGCTCTCGCGCGATCGGAGGTGCCCGCCGTCTCCTCCCCACGGCCCCCTCGATGCGTGGAGGGGGTGTATCCTCCCGGCGATGCAGCCTCCGCGCATTCCTCCGCCGCCCCCGCCGACGACCGCGGCCCCCGCCGGCGCGAGGCGACCGCTCCCACCCCCGACGGCGCGCGCGATCCCCGCCCCTGCGGTCGGGCAGGGGATGAGCCAGGACTCGAAAGACAAGATCGCCGAGATGGCGATCGGGCTCCTCGAGGAGC
The DNA here is from genome assembly GCA_938004815.1 of uncultured Polyangiaceae bacterium. GTDB lineage: Bacteria > Myxococcota_A > Polyangia > Polyangiales > Polyangiaceae > Xiheicaenibacterium. The sequence goes on from CALKVR010001349.1 coordinate 6,373, forward strand.
AGGTCCAGGCGCGA
>CALKVR010001350.1 GCA_938004815.1 uncultured Polyangiaceae bacterium
CGCCGGTCGAGCTCGAGCTGCCGGGCAAGCCGGCCCAGGTCGTCGCGCTCGGTGAGGATCTATTCGTGACGGTGCGAGAGACCGCCGGCGGCGCGGGCGCCCTCGTGGTTCTTCGCGCGTCCGGCGACAAGGTCGAGACATCGGCCACGATCGCGTTGCCCCCGGACGCGTGGGGCATCGCGACCTCGCCGGACGGCGCGCGTGCGCTCGTGACGAGCGCGTGGGCGAGCAAGGTGTCGCTGGTCGATCTCGCCGGGCGCAAGGTGCTCTGGAGCCGCGACGTCGCGCGAGAGCCGCGCGGCGCGACGTTCGGCGCCGACGGCGACACCGTGTTCGTCTCGCACCTCGTCGGCTCGAGCCTCACGCGCATTCGATCGATCGCGACCGACCCCGTGGTCGAAGCGGTCGAGCTGCCCGCGGCGCCGAACCGTTCGCCTTCGGCCGAGAAGCTCCCCGCGTCGCTCGGCTATGCGCTCGTCACGGACCCCGAGCGCCGGCGCGTCTTCGCGCCGCGGCACGCGCTCGGCGCGCTGGGGACGGATGTGTGGTTCGGCACGCCGTCGGTCGACGTGCTCGATGTCGGCTCGGGCAAGCCCGTCGCGACTCCCCGCGGCGTGAACGCGCACGCGAGCTTCATCGCGCCCGTCGCCACCCACATGACCAAGAACCGCGCCTCCCACTTCTGGACGGCGTCGAGCGACATCGTGTCGCTGGGGTTCACCACGTTCAGCCAGCCGCGCGCTGCCGTCTACCGCAAGCGCGACCGCACCCTGCTCGTGGCGAGCGAGGGCGGCGGGTTCGTCGTCGAGCTCGACGCGACGATGAGCGATCCGCTCCTCGGCGTCGTACGCACCTACGCGCCGTCGATGTCGGTCGATCTCGGGCGCGAGACCGTCCCCTGCGGCGCGCCGACGGGGCTCGCCCTCGCCGAGGACGAGCGCGTCCTCTACGTCCACTGTCGCTCGACCGACATCGTGGCGAAGGTCCTCTTGGTCGACGGGGAGGGGTCGTACGCCGCGCCCCCCGGGGTGGGTGTGACGATCGCCGCGCCTCCGGCCGACGTCTCCTACGCCGAGGGGCGAAAGCTCTTCTACAACTCGGGCGACGACTACGTGAGCGGTGGTCTCGGCTGCGCCGGCTGTCACCCCGACGGGCGCGACGACGGCTTCGTCTGGCACGAGGTCGAGTTCGCCGACGAGGCCGGAGAGGCGCGCCGAAACTTCACGAACTTCTTCGGGAGCGCGAGCGCTGCCCGCAACATGGCGGCGTTCTGGGAAAAATCTGTTCCCGCGCCCCGAAACGCCACACCGGTCGGCGTGGGGTTCGCGCGGCAGACGCCGATGATCGTGGGGCGGGTGAAGCCGAAGGGGCCCTATGGCTGGCGGGCGGAGAGCGCGACCCTCGAGGACCGGCTGATGGCGGGCTTCGGTCTCCACCGCTGGAATACCCTCGGCGATACCGGAGGCGGTTTTCACCTCATACGCGCACGCCACCTCATGCGCTTCGTCCGTGAGGGGCTGACGCCGCCTCCGCGCGATCCATCGCCGCTCACGGCAGAAGAAGAGAAGGGCCGCGCCATCTTCAACAGCGAGGCGACTGGCTGCGCCGGCTGTCACACGCCGGACACCGACTACACGAACCGATCGATCGCGGCCTTCGGCGCGTGGCCGCAGCGCGGCTACGCCGAAGAGACGGGCGCGGCCTACAAGACGCCGTCGCTCCTCTTCGTCGGTGGCAGCGCGCCGTACTTTCACGACGGTCGCTACGCGACGCTCGAGGATCTCATCCAGAAGAACGCCGACCAGATGGGCAAGACGAGCCACCTCGACGCCGACGAGAAAAAGGCGCTCGTCGCTTTCCTGAGGAGACTATGAGCCGCCGGGCCCTCCTCGGCTGTGCAGTTGGCATCGGCCTCGCCGCGAGCGCGTCGGCCGCCGGTCTCGTGCTGGCGCAGACGCCCTCGGCGAGCACGCCGGCGAGCGCGCAGCCCGCGCGCGCACCGCTCGTCGAGCCCCGGCCGCTGACGGAGATCCCCATCCCGACCCATCGGTCCGACAAGCCCAAGCGCGCAGAGTGGGCGGCCGCTCCGCGCGTCGACGTGCCGCTTCGCAGCCCGCGCGCCAAGTCGTGTACGGCCCAAATGATCCGCGAGTACATGCGCGTGCGCTGCCCGTTCGTGATGGCCGGGGTTCGGCAGTTTGCCGGTTCGATCGAGGATGTCGAGACGTTCGTCACGCCCAAGGGCGAGCGAGATGTCTTCAGCGGGCCGAACGGCGGCGACGTCGTGTTCCCGCTCCGCAAGGAGCAGGGCTTCGTCTTTCAGTTCTTCGAGATCGCCGAGGGCTACGACGGGTGGGGGGTGGGGCTGAGCGTCCTCGTCGACGTGTCGT
>CALKVR010001351.1 GCA_938004815.1 uncultured Polyangiaceae bacterium
CGCACGGCCTGCCTTCGGCGGTGCCGTGACTGCCAACCCGGGCACGCCGGGTTTTTGCAACGAAATGTAAGATGGCGGGCGTTCGACGACGCCATGTCAAGGGGGCGGGGCTTCAGTGGATATCGAGGGATACCGAATCGAGTCGGAGGGCGAGACGGGTGCGGGCGTGCACTGGCTGCGCGCGCGCCAGATCGTCGCCGATGCGCCGGTGCTGCTGCAGCTGTGGGAGGCCCCCGCGGCCGAGGCGAGAGCGGCTGATCTCGTGGTGCCCGCCGCTCACGCCGAGGAACTCGTAGCTGCGGTTCGAGCCGGCGTTCGCGAGCATGAACGAGACGACGCGCGTGGCGTCGCACTGGAAAGCGAGCGTCATGAGCTGCGCCATCACGTCGGCGTGAGCGACGAAGTCGACCGGGTCGCCCGGCTTGTCGATGGGGTCACACGACGGCCCGCTCGCGATCTTGTCGATCTGCGCCTCGAGCTCGTTCACCCCGGTGAGGTACTGGTCGAGCTTGATCTTGTCGGCCGCGCCGAGCTTGCCCTGGAGCGTGTGGGTGTCGTCGCGGACGTAGTCGAGAATGCTCTTGCGGTAGGCGAGCCGCCGCGCCTTTTCTTCGGCCGTCGTCTCGGGGTTGAACCCCTGGAACAGCTGATCGAAGACGACGCCAGGGCTGGTTACCTTCGGGAGCGGCTGCGTCGACGAGGCCCACGAGATGTTGCGCGCGTAGGCGCAGCTGTACCCCGAGTCGCAGTCGCCGACGCCGTTGCCGCCGTCGATGCCGAGCTGCATCGAGGGGATGCGCGCCAGATCCTTGAGGTGGTTGGCCGCCACCTGGTCCATCGAGATGCCGTTCTGGACGTCGGCCCCCGACGTTTTGTAGGGGTGCGCGACGGTGAGGAACGCGCCCGTGCCCGACGCGTGGTCGCCGGGGCCGTCGGGGCGCGCCGGGAAATTGGCGAGCCCGGAGATGACGTTCACCTTGCTCTTCACGTTCGCGAGGGGTGCGAGGATGGGCGTGAGCTCGTAGCTCGCTCCCGTCGCGGCGGGCCGCCACGCGTCCATGTGGATGCCGTCGGGCACGTAGTAGGCGAGGATCCGCCGGGGCTGGGCGTCTTGGGCCTTGGCTTGGCTGCCGAGGAGCGACTCGAACATGGGAACGGCGACGGCGACGCCTGCTCCGCCCAGGAACAGCCTTCGGCTCAGGCCCCGCTTGCTGGTTGCTCGGCGAAACATCACTGGCCTCCTTCGGGGAGCTGACCGCGTCTGTAACGGAACGGCTCGCTCATGATGACGAGCTTCACCAAGGTGCGAAGCTTCAAGCCGTCGGCCTCGAACTGATCGGTGATGTGGTCGAAGTACTCGTTGTCTTGTGGCAGGGTGCCGCGACCGAGCGCGTAGGTGAACATCTTCTTCACGGCGCACGATGGGAACCGCGGATCGGCCGCGACCAGCGTGACCAGATCCTCCGGCCCGGCGAAGGGCGTGCCCTCGAGCGTGCCCGACGCGTCGATGGTGACGCCCTTGTCGCTCGTGCGGAAAGCGCCGATGCCGTCGTAGTTCTCGAGACCGAGGCCGATGTTGTCCATCGTCTCGTGACACGAGGCGCAGACCGGGTCGGCCCGGTGCTGCGCGAGGAGCTCGCGCTGGGTCTTGGCGTCGACGTCTTCGGGCTTGAAGCCCTCGACGCCCGCGGGCGGCGGCGGAGGCGACGAGCACAGCAGGTTCTCGAGCACCCACTTGCCGCGCTTCACCGGCGACGTGCGGTCGGGGTTGCTCGTGACGGTCAGCCAGCTGCCCTGCTTGAGCAGGCCGCCCCGCTGCCCGTCGGCCAGCGTGACGCGCGTGGCCTCGGCGCCGAACGTGCCCGACATGCCGTAGTGCTGGGCGAGACGATCGTTCACGAACGTGAAGTCGGCGGCGAGCAGCTCACCGAGGGTGCGCTCGTTGCTCTTCAAGAACTCGTCGAAGAACATGTCGGCCTCGATCCGCATGGCGTCGACGAGACCGGCGTCGAAGTTGGGGTAGGTCTCGTAGTTGGCCTGGTGCTCGACCAGCGCTCGCGTGAACAGCCATTGCCCGGCGAAGTTCTCGACCATCGCGGCGCTCTTCGGGTCGTCGAGCATGCGGTCGACCTGCGCTTCGAGGGTGGCCGGGTCGGAGAGCGCGCCCGACCGCGCGAGATCGAAGAGCTCGTCGTCCGGCATGCTGCTCCAGAGGAAGTACGATAGCCGCGACGCCAGCTCGAACTCGCCGAGGGCGTGAGAGACCTCGGACGTCGGATCGGGATCGAGCTCGACGCGGAAGAGGAAGTGAGGCGACGTGAGGATGGCGCGGACGGCGAGGGTGAGCCCCTCTTCGGCGGCGTCACCCTGCGCGGTCGCGAGCGCGGCAACGCCGAGGAGCGCGTCGATCTCGGCGTCTTCTAGCGGGCGTCGCCACGCGCGCTCCGCGAAGTCACCGAGGATCTGGCGCATGCAGGGCTCGCCCTCGGCGACGAAGTCGCACGTCACGATGCGATCGCGCAGCGGGCTCCCGGCGCCCGAGCCGCCCTCGACCTCGAGGTAGTCTACGAACAGGTTGCGGTCGTCGCCGGTCGCGTCGTCGTAGAAGTCGTTGAGGAACGCCACCGAGACGACGTGCGACCCCGCCGGCACGTTCACCGTCTCTTCGATCACCATCGGGCTGCCCGAGGTGGCCGCCACGTCATAGGGGCCGAGCACGGTCGCTCCGACCGTGATCGAGGCCTGCGCCGCATCGGGGCCAGCCGCCTGCTGCCAGAGCCGAACGCGGATCGTGTAGTCACCGGTCGTCGGGAACGCCTGCGTCACCGAGACCTCACCGTCCGAGAAGAGGTTCCAGGCGGCGCCGCTCGCGGAGCCGACGCTGCCGCCCACGTCCTCGGCCTCGTAGCGCTCGAGGAAACCCGCGGTGGCGGATGCGAGGGCGTCGAGGGCGAGCGTCTCGGCCGCGCGCTCGTAGAGCTCGATCTGGACCGGCGAGAGGTTCAGCGCGTCGGCGATGTTGTCGAAGCCGAAGCTGTGATCGTCGGCCGGAAAGTCGTCAGCCGGCCGCAGCGTGGTGCCGAGCAGGTCGCGGACGGTATTGTTATATTCCGCTCGGTTCAGGCGGTGGATGCCCACCCAGCTCGGGTCACCTTGCGTCACCGACGGCGGTAAGGTCTCGTTCGCCTCTCCACCGATGTCACCGACACAGGCGGTCAGGAGGAACAGACCGATCGCCCCGAGCCTCGCGCGCTGGAGCCGACCGGCTCCGAAGTCATGACGGCGCATGCGTGGAGACTACAGAAGTGGCCAGGCCACCTCAAGACGTGCCGTCATCGTTGAATTTCTTCACGATGGCCACAACCGACGGCTCGATGGCGTGCATGCGGGCGACGATGTCGTCCAGCTGCACGACCTCGTCGACGAACACGCACCCCGGACGCCTCGATGAGGCAGCAGCGCACGCGATGGCCGCGATCGCGACCCCACCTGCGCGCATCCCGTCGGCGGCCGAGAGCTGCACCCGCCCCCGGTCGCCTTCGGCGACGAGATCCGTCGTCGACGCGCGCCCAGAAAGGAGAACGGTGCGGAGCAGACCGAAGTACGCGGCCATGAACCGGCCGAACCAGCGCGCGCGCAGCAAGAACCCGGGGATGAGGAGGAACGCGTACACGAGGAGCGACGGCTTCGGGGAGAAGTAGACGTCGACCTGGTCGGCCTTCGTGCTCGCCGGCAGCATCACCGACTCGGCGAGCGGGATACGCAGCGACGGCGCGGAAGCTGACAGAAACGTCATTGTTGGCCCGCGCGAGATCGGCGGGTGCTCGACGCGCCGCCCACCGGCGAACGACACGGCCGGGGTCGAGAGCGCCGACGCCATCAGCGAGACGGTGCCCTTGCCCGCCCCCGAGTACGGGCTCGACCGAATGCCGAGGCGAACCGACCCGCCCGCCTTCGTCACGGCGTGCGCGACCAGGTTGGAGAGCCCGGTGAAGATCCCCGCGCCGAGCACGACCGTCCCCTCGCCCGGCGCGGACCGCAGCGCCTGGGCGATGCGATCGATGGCCGGCAGATCGCTGGTCGTCTCGATCAAGAGGAGGCCCTTGCGGAGGCAATGGGAGGCCAGCGCATCGGGCGGCGTCGTCGTCGCG
>CALKVR010001352.1 GCA_938004815.1 uncultured Polyangiaceae bacterium
GCGTGCGTGACCGAAGAGCTCGGACTCGATCAGGTTCGCGGGGACCGCGGCGCAGTTGATGGCCACGAAGGGGCCGTCTTTGCGGAGGCTCTTCGCGTGGATGGACCGGGCGATGAGCTCTTTGCCGGTGCCGGTCTCGCCGTGGATGAGCACCGAAGCGTCGCTCGGGGCGACGCGCCCGACGAGATCGTAGACGCGCCGCATCGCCGAGCTGGCGCCGACCACGTCCTCGAGCTGCCGGCCGCCACCGACCTCTTTGCGGAGGCGCTGAACCTCACGTTGCAGCACACGCGCCTGGCCGGCGCGCGCGAGACAAGGGGCGAGGAGCTTCTCGTCGATGGGCTTGGTGACGAAATCGTAGGCACCCGCGCGGAGCGACGCGACTGCAGCCTCCATGCTGCCCTGGCCCGTGATGACGACCACGGGGAGCCCGGGTCTGATCTCCTGCACGCGGCGGCAGAGCTCGAGACCGTCCATCTCGGCCATCGCCAGATCGGTTACGATGACGTCGAAGTCCTGATCTTCGAGGCTTTGGAGCGCCTCCGCCGCGCTGGTGACGGAGGCAGGATCGTGTCCGAGACGCTTGAGCGCGACCTCGAGCAGCTGACACATATTGGAGTCGTCATCGACGACGAGAACGCGGTGGCCCATGAGTCCCTCGGGAATGGCTCTACGCGAGAACCGTGCCGCCCACGTTCTCCCGTAAAAGCTGCCTCACGGAGTGGCAATATGCCACACATAGCGCTGACCCGGGGGTACAATACTGCCACACCTGGTGCTCAACGCATCGCCCCACCGGGGCTCCTCCGGGGCTGGACGTCGGACCGTCCAGTCGACCGAACGGGATCGCGACGCTAACCTTGGGGACCGACGGCCATGGCGCAAGACGTAGACAAAGAGCTCGAGCAAGCCCTGAAGGACTCGGACGGGATCGACGAAGAGCCGGTCGTCAAGCCGACCTCGCCGCGCCCCTCGCCCAAGAAAAAGGGCAGCCCCGCCCTCGTCGTCGCGCTCCTCGCCATGGTGGGCGCGATCGTCGCCTTCGTCCTCGTGGGCTTCAAGGACGCTTCGATCTACGCGATGCCGGCCAACGAGGTCGTGGCGCAAGGGCAGAAGCTCGAGGGTCGCAAGCTCCGCGTCGATGGCGAGCTCGTGCCGGGCACGCTCAAGGCCGAGACGTCGTGTGATTGGCGCTTTCTGATCAAAGCCTCCGACGCCACGCTCGCCGTTCGCTACAAGAAGTGCGAGCTCCCCGACACGTTCCGCGATCGCCCCGAGGGCGGCGTGATGGTGACGGTCGAGGGTGAGCTCGACGAGGGCACGTTCCAGGCTACGCAGGTCATGGCCAAGTGCACCTCGAAGTACGAGGCAGAGAACGGCGAGTACGATCCGAAGACGCACGAGGTCGTGCTCCCGGATGGACGCCGGGTGAAGGCGCCCGGTGCGGCGCCGTCGGGCGACGAGACGATCCGGTGAGAGCGGCCCCGGTCGCCGCGCTGTTGGCGGCGGCCTGCGGATCGACGACGCCGGAGATCCCTCCGCCGCTTCCGCTGCCGACCGCGAGCCCGAGCTCGACGCTCGCGCCGGCGGGCGTGCTCCCGCCGGCCGCACCCGGACGCATCGGCTTGGGTGCGCCGCGCCCCGAGCCTTTGTCGATCACCCTCATCCCGGTTCAAGGCTCGGACGCGGTGCTCGCGGTGCACGATCAGCCGGGCTCACCGGCCGCGTACGCCCAGCGAGTCGGCTCCGACGGCGCGCTGGGCCCCGTGATCACGCTGGCGCGCGCGCACGTCGCGGGAGCCTTCGCTCTGAGAGACGGCGAGCTCAGCATCGCCACCACCGAGGCAGACGAGCTCTGCGTCACGACCCTGCGCGGAGCCGAGATCACCGCGCGCGGCTGCAGCGACGCGCGGCCCGACGTGCTCGCGACCATCGGCGGGCGCATCCTCGCGCTCGCCGCAGAGGAGCCCGAGAAGGACGAGGACGAGACCGCCAAGAAGAAGCCGAAGCGGCCACCCCCGTCGAAGAAGCGAAAGCCCAAAAGGGAGCCGAGCGCGGTCGAGAAGCTCTTCGCCAGCGGACGCGAGCGCGAGGTCATGGCTACGTGGATCGCCGCCGACGGCTCGGCCCCCGCGACGCCAGAAAAGACCGGCATCCGCTTCGTCGAGCCGATGGCGGGGATGAAGCTGATCGCAGCCGGCTCGCGGCGCGAGCGGGTCGACGTCGTCTTCTACGAGAAGGGCAAGGACCGCGGGAAAGAGAAGCGCGGCACCCTGGGCGTCGCCGCGCTCGACGAGGCGGGCCTGCTCGTCGACGGCAGCCGTAGGTCGTTCGGTGAGAGCAAGCTCGCCGCCGGCTTCCTCACCGATCGCGTCGATCCGCAGCTCGTCACGTTCGCCGACGGCTCGATCCTCCTCGCGCAGCGCGGCCCGCGCGGGAAGTGCGACGTCACGGTGAGCGCGCCGTTCGTGATGCCGATGATCCCCGACGACGACGACTGCGCCGTCGAGCCGCGGCGGATATTTCGGCTCGCTCAAGAGAAGCGCAAGAGCAAGGGCAAGCCCCCCGCGCCCGCCGCGCGTCCCGCCGGCATCGAGCGCGGCGCGATCGCGCGCGCGACCGGGCAGCCGGCCTGGGAGGCCGCGCGCGTGGTCCTCACGGCGACGCGCGCGTTCACGCTCGGCGCTGACGGTGTCGTCTCTTGGTCGGAGGGCGGCGCCCCCGAACGCAGCAAGCGCCCGCTCGTCGCCGATCGAACGCGCGTCTTCGGTGGCGCCGTCGCCCGCGATGGGAGCGCGGTCGCCCACACGAGCGATGGCCTCGTGACGGTCGACGAGAGCGGTCGCGTCACGCTCGTCGCGCGAAACGAGCCCCGTGGCGTCGGCGGCGCGGACCGACCCGACGTCGCCGCGACCGAGCGCCGGCTCGCGGTCGACGTCAGCGGGTCATGGATACAGGCCGCGGGCGAGCTCCGCCGACTGACCCCGGAGGTCGCGCCGCCGGCGCGCGCGATCCACGCCGACACGATGGTCGCGGTCGGCGGCTCGTCGTCGGGGCTCTTCCTCGAGCTCGAGGGCTCGACGCTGGTCGTGAGCCGTCTCTCCCCCGGCGCCACGCTCACCGAGATCGCGCGCCTGGCATCGCCGGTGGCGGCCGGCTTCGACGCGGTCGAGCGGCCCGGCGGCGGCGCGATCGTCGCGGGTCGTGTGCGCTCACCCGATCGCGCGTGGACGACCTTCGCCCTCGACGCCGCCGGCAAGGTCGTCGCGCTGCGTCGCGGCACCATCTCGGACG
>CALKVR010001353.1 GCA_938004815.1 uncultured Polyangiaceae bacterium
GGTGGCGGGGGTCCGTGGCGACGCCAGCGCGCTCGTGCTGGGGCTGAATACGGCGCGACACTGGCTCGAAAGCGGTGCTGTCGATGTGTGCCTCGTCGGCGGCGTCGCCGGATCCTGCGAGGCTCCGTGGCTCATGCTGTTGGACGAGCACGAGCTGACGGCTTCGTCCCAGCGTGACAGCGGTCTCGTCGTCGGCGAAGCGGCGGCCTTCGTCCTGCTGGGGCGAGACGGGCCGGGGCCGGCGATCCGTTCGTGGTCGCGTCAGGGTGAACCCGACGAGCGAGCGCTCCGGCCACAAACGATTGCCCAAGCACTGAAAGACGTCGCGACGACGCTTGCAGGCCCATCGGGGCTGTCGGTCTTGCTCGATGCGAACGGCTTGACGGAGCGGACCAAGCGATGGTCCTTCGCAGAGACGCGCGCGCTCGGGGCGCAGAAGATCACGACGCGGAAGGTTCAGCCGGCGACGTTCCTCGGCGACGTCAGCGTCGCCACGCTTCCGCTCTATCTCGGTCTCGCCAGCCACGTCCCGTCGGGCAAGACGTTGGTCGCGGTCGCCCACGGCTTTGATGAGGCCGCGGGTGCCGTCTTGATCGAACCGGAGGCTCCCGCATGACTCCCGTCGATACGCGCTTCCGCGCCCGCCTCGCCCCCGGCACCCACGGTCGCAAGCTCGGCCTGCGCTTGCAGATGGCGCCCGAGCGCGACTGGGCAAAACCACCGGCAGACGACGAGTGGCCCTACGGGATCCCGATCCCGCCGCCGCCGCCAAGCCCGGAGGAGCACGTCGGCGCGTTGGTCGACGCCATCGAGCTCGGCTTCTTTGCTCCGTCCGGCGGCGTGGGGCTGGGAGCGGTTCAGGCGCGACGCTTCGAGCAGAACGGGGTGCTATCGTGTGAGGTCGTATCGCCGCTCCCACCGATCCCGCTCGGTGGCGTCGCGTGCATGCTGCGCAGCCTCCTGGCGATCGGTGCCGCCTGGGAGCTCGCCAGCCTGGACGCCGAAGAGCTCGATGCCCAGACGGCGTCCGAGGTGACGTTCGTCGACGGGCTGCCTGGGCTGGCGATTCCCAAGGCGCCGTTCGAGCTCTCGGTGGACCGTCTGCTCGACAGGCGCCTCGTGGTCGAGATCGAGATGGTCGATGATCTCGATGAGGTCGCAGCGCGTCGGCTCGCTGCGATCTCGAGCACCTGGGGCATGTTGATCGAGCGCGGGGCCTTTCGTGGCGCAATGGGCGTGCCGTGGTGCGTCGGGGGCCTGGAGAGCGCCAACGAGAGCCTCTCGAACCAGTGGATCATCACCATCGCGGGCTACTTCGGCGACCGCGAAGCGATCGCTCCCCTGGTCGATGCGCTCGCGGCTCTTCATGAGCAGCATCCGGTCCAGTCGGTCCTGATCCGGTGAGCGGGCGCGCTGCCCGCTTGCGCAACTTCACTCCCGCTGTCGCGCTTCGAGCAACGCGTCGCGGACAGCCGCCATGGCGATGGCCTTGTCGCGGCGGAGGGTCTTCTCGTTGACGCCGAGGGTCTCGGCGATGTCGACGAGGCGCTCGTCACCGAGGATGTGGCGCTCGAGGACGGTGCGGACGCGACCGCTTACCTTTTCTTTCGCGCTCTCGAGGGCGGCGAGGTCGCGGGCGGCCTGTTCGGCCTCGATGACGTTTTCTTCGGTGTCGTTGGAGGCCTGGCTCGCGGCGAGGCCGAGGCCGGCGACGAACGCGGCCGCGAGGACGTCGCACGCCGCAGCGAGCTCTGCGCCGACCTGTTCGTCGGAGGTGTCGATCGGATCGGGATCGACGCTGGCGAAGTCGGCGTGGTCGATGGCGAATTTGCGGGCGGCGCGCAGGACCTGGATGGTCGGGGACCGCTTGGCGCGCCAGCCGCTGTCGATCATCTCCCCCATGACGCGGCTCTGCGCGAACAGATCGAACCGGCTGTTCTTCTTGGGGTCGTAGCTCTTGGCCGCCTCGGTCAGCGCGATGTTCCCCGCCGACACACACTCGTCGAAATCGAAGCCGTAACGAGCCGTTACCGCCCGGGCGACCTTCTTGATGAGCCCGCGGTTCTCGATGACCAGACCTTGCTGCTGCTTCGAGAGCCCGCTCAGTCGTCGCCTCCGGTGCCGGTCGAGGTCTTGGCGTCGTCGGGCGCCGCCTCTCCCTCTTTCAGGATGTCGTCGCTGCGGTGGACCACCGGCGGCGGCCTGACCCGCTGCACCATGCGTGAGAGCACAGGGTGCGAGGCGAGCTGGACGGCGAGGACGTTGCGCATCTCTTCGATCGCCTCGGCCGAGAGCTTTTCTCGGTAAGGGGCGACGGCGCGGTCCACCTGCGCGCGGATGATCGGGTCCTCGAGGGGATCGGACAAGCTGGGTCCCATGGTACATCCATCCTCCCGAGGGGGCAGGACCGGACATGTCCGGTCTGCCGAGCTCGGCGGGACACTGTTTTGTGAGCGCCGAAAGCCACCCCGACCCCGACCCGCTCGAAGGTACGCCGTACCGCACGGTCAAGCTGCTCGGGCGCGGGGGCATGGGGGTGGTGGTCGAGGCCGAGCACCGCATCCTGGGCAAGCACGTCGCGGTGAAGATCCTGGCGGGTGAGGCCGGCAAGCCCGCTTCGGCCATGGAGCAGGACCGCCTCCGGGTCGAGGCCGAGGCGCTCGGCCGGATCTCGAGCCCGCACGTCGTCACCGTCTCCGACATCGGCACGTCGCCGCGCGGCGAGCTCTACGTCGTGATGGAGCTCCTCCACGGGCGCAGCCTCGCCGAAGAAATCCGCGCGCGCGGCCGCCTGCCCGAGGGCGAGGCGATCGCCTACGCGCTCCACGTGCTCCGGGGTCTCTCGGCCGCGCACGCGATCGGCGTCGTGCACCGGGATCTCAAGCCGGCCAACGTCTACGTCTGCGCGCCCTCGGGGCGCTTCGATCCGACCGACCCTGCCGCCGGCAAGCAGGCGCGCCTGCTCGACTTCGGCGTGGCCAAGGTGCTTCAGTCGTCGATGGGGCCGCGCCCGCCCGAGCACGCGACGGCCGAGGGCATGGTGCTCGGCACGCCGCGCTTCTTGAGCCCCGAGCACCTCGGCGTCTCCGACGTCGACGAGCGCACCGACGTCTACGGCGCGGGCCTCTTGCTCTACGTGATGCTCACGGGCCGCGGGCCGTTCGACGGCGAGACGGGCATGGCCGGGTTCGCGCGCGCGACCGCGTACGACGAGCCCCCGCCGCCGAGCTCGCTCACGCAGGTGTCCCGCGAGGTCGAGGGCATCGTCCTCAAGTGTCTGAAGAAGAAGAAAGACGAGCGGTACCGCTCGGTCGATCAGGTGATCGAGGCGCTCGGCGGCGTCGGCAAAAAGACCATGATGATGATGACGCCGCCGCCGGCGCCCCGGCCCGCCGCGGGCGCCCCACCTGCTCAGCCGCGCACCGAGATGATGCTCGAGCCGCCGCCGCAGCCCACGCCCCCGCAGCAGGCGCCGTCGCCGAGGCTGCCGTCGCCGCCGCGCGCGCCGTCCTCGCCGCAATTGACGCCTCCGGCGGAGCCGGCGCGTCAATCGAGCGTGTTCTGGTTGGCGATGATCGCGACGATTGTCGTCGGTGCGCTCGTGGTCGGGCTCGTGCTCCGTCGGATGGGTGTGATTGGCGGAGCAAGCCCGCTATGATCGCCGCGGTGGGCGTCGACGCGCGTGAGATCGAGAAGCTGCTCGCTCGACTGCCGCCCGAGCGAGACGACACGCTGAAGCCAGGCGACACGTTCGCGGGCTTTCAGGTGCTCGCCCTGCTCGGCCGCGGCGGCATGGGTGAGGTCTACCTGGCGAGAGAAGACTTCACCGACCGGATGGTCGCGCTCAAGGTCCTGCCGATCCGCCGTGAGGCGAGCCAAGACGCGCGCGATCGCATGCGGCGTGAAGCAGCCGCCGGCGTGCGGCTCAACCACCCCAACATCGTACGCGTGTACGGCGGCGGCCTCGTCGACGGCAAGGTGTACATCTCGATGGAGTGGCTGCGCGACGGCCGCACGCTGCGCGACATCATCAGCGACGGCAAGGTCGCGGTCGAGTCGGCCGTCGCGTGGGCGGCGCAGATCGCCGACGCCCTCGACGCCATGCACCGCATCACCGTCTGGCACCGCGATCTCAAGCCCGAGAACGTCATCGTCGTCCCCGGCGGCGCCGTCCACGTCATCGACTTCGGCCTCGCCCGCGTCCGCACCGAGAACCTCAAGACCACGCGGCGCCCCGACATGGGCACGCCCCACTACATGGCGCCCGAGCAGATCGACGAGCGCCTGGGTGAAGCTGACGGTCGTGTCGACATCTACGCGCTCGGGCTCATCTTGGGCGAGATGCTCGTCGGCCACCACATGCTCGAGAGCGACACCCGGCGCTTCAACAAGCAGGAGATCGCGATGCGGCAGCTCATGATCGAGCCGCCGAGCTTGCGGCAGATGCGCCCGACGCTGCCGGCCGCGCTCTCGATCCTGGTCGATCGCATGCTCGCCAAGCGCCCCGAAGAGCGCCCGCGCCCCAGCGAGATCGCGCTCGAGCTCGTCGCGATCGGTGAGGCGGTGCGCGCGGTCAAGTCCAGCAACTCGCCGGGCTCGCTCGCGCACGCCCGAACCGAGCTCCACATGGAGGCGCCGCCCCCGCAGGCCGCCCCCGCGCAAGCGGCTGCACCGCAAGGCGTCCCGCCGAGCCACGGCGCGCGCGGCACCGTCCGCATGATGGAGGCGCCGCCCGGTCCGCCGCCTGGTCTCGCCGCAGGGCCGGCCACGATGGTCGTCCCCGCGACCGAGCGCTCACCCGGGCTCGCGCAGTTCGAGCCCGACGCCGCGGCCGTGCTCGACACCGTCGCGCGCTCGCAGCGCGGCGCCGCCATGCAAACGGGGCCGCACACCGTCCCCGAGATCCCGGTGGCGCCGAGCTACACGACCGACGAGCGCTTCGGGGCGACGAGCACGCACGGCCCTGCTGCGCCACAGCGCTCGACCTTCGCGGCCGCGCTCACAGGCGTCCTCGTTGGGCTCGGCGTCCTCGCGGTCGCCGGCGCCGGGTTTGGCGTCTACACCCAGGTGATAGCTCCGCGCACGAACGCGGGCCCCGCCGCGCAGCCGCCGACGGCGACGGCCGCTGCTGAGACCGAGAGCGCAGCGCCCGTCGCCACGCCGACGCCGGTGCCGACGGCTCTTCCCCGCGCCTCCGCCTCTGCATCCGCGTCCCGGTCGGCAGGTCCACCGGGGGCGGCACCGAACGTGCAGCCACCGCAGACGCCCGCCGCCTTCTAGTCCGATGTCCGACTCCCCGTACGATCCGTCCCCCGAAACGCTCGCGCGTCTGCGCGATCGTCCGGCGGCCGAGGCCGCGGCGAAGCGGCTCGCGGACGACCCCGAGCTCAGGGGCGCGGTCGAGAAGCTCAAGGACATCGAACAAAAGCTCGAGGCGGCGCTCCAGGATGCGTCGACGGCGCCGGCGAGCACCGGCGCGACCTACGTCGCCGACGCGAAGCCCGAGCCGGTCAAGGGCAAGCTCACCGTGCCGCGCGTGGTCGTGCAGCCGCCGCCCAAGTGGAGCGGCCACACGACCGTGCGGGGCCTCAGCCTCACGCCCCTCGTCAAGCTCGGCCTCGCCGACGTCGACAACGACGGCCAAGGTGACGTCAAGGCAACGTACCGTTGGGGCAAGATCGCCCTCATCGCGGCGCCCTTCGTCCTCCTCGGCGCCTACGGCGTCGCCCGCGCCGTCGGCGGTGCCGCGCGCGTGCAGTCCCCGGTCGAGAGCCCTGCTGCCCCCGCACCGCCGCCCGCCGAGCCTCGAGAGCCTGTACACGAGCCCAGCGAACGGCCGCCGGCGACCTCGGATCTCAGCGAAAAATCGGGGTCGCCGGAAATGAATGATCGTTCACCGACAAAACTGTCAGCTACGGGCCGGGCCCAGCCCACCGCCGAGGCCCGGCCGGATGCGACAGCCGTGCCACGCCCGCGACCCACCGCCACCCCGTCGACGAGCGGCTGGGTCCCCGAGTTCTAGCCGACTTCCGAGCGGTTACGTCGTCTTGGTCGTGGCGCTGTTGCCGCTATTTCACCCCCCCGGCCCCCCTCACTGCGTGAGGGGGGAGAATGAAATGTCCGGTCGGGCGAGGTCGCGAGGATGAGCCTGTATGAAGCATCGATCAGCGCCTTTGCTGGTAGCATCCAGCGCTTCATGGTCTTGCTTCGTGGGACGGGGGCGCGCCTCGTGATCAAGTGGGCGCTTTCGGCGGTCGGCTTCGGTGCGGCGGCGAGCTTTTCGGTGGGCGCGAGCGCCGCCGACGCGGTCGCCGAGATCAAGGGGCAGTACCCGCCCTGCGATCGCGAGCCGAGCGCGGCCGACGTCACCGCTGCTGGCGGCGCACACCGTGCCGCGATGGAGGCGTACGGCCGCGAGCAGTTCGACCGCGCCGCACGCCTCTGGACCGAGGCGTACGGCTTCGACTGCTCGCGCCCGCTCGTCTTTCTCAACCTCGGCCAGGCGTTCGAGAAGGCCGGCGACAAGCGGAGCGCGGTCGCCGCGTACGAGCTCTTGATCGAGCGCGCGCCTGCA
>CALKVR010001354.1 GCA_938004815.1 uncultured Polyangiaceae bacterium
AGGAGGGTGGAGCCGACCGTGCCCGCGCCGACCAGCGCGGCGAAGAGGACGGCCGCGCGCAGGCTGAACGCCCGGCCGCGCTCGATGGGCTTCGGCTCGGCCTTCTTCGCGCGGAGCGCCACCACGAGCGCGTAGGCGGCGGCCGCGAGCCCACCCCCCGCGAGGGGGATCGCCAACGCCTTCACGAGGGTCGGGCTGACCGACCCCACCAGCACCGCCATCTGCACGAAGGTCGCCACCGTGGACGCGGCCGCGCCCGAGACAGCCGCCGGCACGCTGTCCTCGTCCTCCTTTGCGCGGGCGCCCATGGCCCCGATCGTCGCCGAGCTCGAGACGAAGCCAGAGAAGAAGCCGGCGATGAAGAGACCGTAGCGCGGCCCGATCGAGCGCGCGGCGACGTAGCCACCAAAGGTGACCGCCATCATCGTGACGGCCAGCTTGGCGAGCGCGAATGGATTCACGACCCCCCAAGGGTCGACGGTGCGGTCCGGGATGAGGGGCAGCACGACGACGGCGGCCACGCCGAGCGTGAGGGCGTCGATGAGCTCGGCCGTCGAGAGCGGCCTCGTCACTGCGTCGTGCACCTTCTTGCGCGACGCGAGGAGGAGCGACACGACGAGCGCGGCGCCCATCGCGACGATCGGCTCGGCCTGTGCGAACGCCCCGAGCGCGAAGACGACGACGAGCGCGATGTCGGTCGTCAGGGTGTCGCCAGGCGGATCCGGAGCCTCGTCGTCGTCGTCGTCGCGCTTGTCGGGCCTAGGTCGAGCGGCGTCGTTGACCACGCGCCGCAGCCCTTGGATCTTCGGGATCGCGACGAGGACGACGACCAGGAGCCCCGAGAGCAGGAGGAGGGGCGTCCCGACCTGGATCGCTACGCCCCCGAGGAGCGCGACCAGCGCGAAAGTACGGATGCCAGCGGGCGCCCAGTGGTTGGGGTCGCGCTTGCGCCGCTCGCGCTCGACGCCGACGACCAGGCCGACGGCCAGGGCAGCGAGGAGGCGAAGGACGACGTGAGGTTCCACCGAGACGTCACCCAAGCGACACCCGTGCCGAACACGACGCGGGCACTCTTGTTGCTAACCGCGTGCTCTGCGCGACCCGCGCAGCAGGGAGATGCATCCGATGAGCGACGTTATGTCGGTGGAACAAGAGATCCTCGTTCTCAAGGATCTCACGGAGGCCGTGGCACGGCGCCTCGATGCGCTGTCCGCCCGTGTCGATGCGCCGCAGCGAGCCTCGGTCCGCCTTGCCCGGGCCGAGGCCCTGAGCCTCTGCGACGCGCTCGAGGAGCTGACCCGCGTCCCGAGCTCGCGCCGCCCCACCGCAAAGGTTGCGTAAGGCGCAAGCGGCGCGGCTCCGGAGGTCAGCCGGGGGGATCAGCCGGGGGGCCTCACGGCGCGCTCAGGCGCAGGTGATCGTGACCACGTGGGTGTGGTCGCCGCCCATCGTGGACGTCTTCATCACCGTCCCGCCCTGCGAGAGCATGGTGGAGTCGGCCGCCGTGAGCGTCACGGAGTGGGGGTGGGCGGAAGCACCCTGGATGTCGTAGGTCTTGTCGACGCCGTCGGCCACGTCTTGCGCCGTCACCGTCATCGTGTGGGCCTGCGGGTGGTTCGTCGCGATGCTGGGCGAACAGGTGAGCATGCCGCCCGAGGACGACGACGAGCCCGAGCCTGACGTCGACCCGCTGGTCGACGAGCTCGACCCCGAGCCCGACCCGCTCGAGCTGGACGAACCGGAGCCGCTCTTGGAGCTGCTGCTGCCAGAGCCGCTCGTGGACGTGGACGTGGTGCTCGAGCCCCCGCTGCCGGAGTCATCGCCGCACGCCGCGACGCCGAGGGTAGAGCCGCCGACGATGGCCGCGGCCGCTTGAAGAAAGCTCTTTCGCGTAACTTGCATGGGTGTCACCTCTGGGCGCGCATCCTATCCTCGTTCCGATGACGGGACGAGATCGCTTTGTTGCAGCCCGCGACACCCTCCTGGCGGCCCGCTCGGACTACGAGCGGGCCTGCGCGACGTTCCGCTGGCCCGAATTGTCCGAGCTCAACTGGGCGCTCGACTACTTCGACACGCTGCACACGAGCGGCGACCGCGAGGCGCTCGTCGTCAGGCGCGACGACGGCTCGCGTGAGTCGAGCACCTTCGGCCAGCTGACCCGCCGATCGAACCAGGTCGCGAGCTTCCTCCGAGGGCTCGGCGTCACGCGCGGCGACCGTGTGCTGTGCATGCTCCCCAACACGACCGCGCTCTGGGAGGCGATGCTCGGCTGCATGAAGCTCGGCGCGGTGATCGTGCCTGCGACGACGCAGCTCACCGCCGCGGACCTCGAAGACCGCGTCTCGAGGGGCGGGGTGCGGTACGTGATCACCGACCTCGCCGGCCAGGCCAAGGTCGACGCGACCTCGGGCTGGAGCGGCAAAGTCCTCTGCGGGGGGGCCGGCGACGGTTGGAAGAGCTGGACCGCCGTGGGCGCCGAGCCCGAGACCTTCGTACCCGACGGCGCGACCAAGGCGACCGACCCCTTGCTCCTCTACTTCACGTCCGGGACGACCGCGAAGCCCAAGCTCGTGCTCCATACGCACGCGAGCTACCCGGTCGGGCACCTGACGACCATGTTCTGGATCGGGCTGCAGCCCGGCGACGTCCACTGGAACATCAGCTCCCCCGGTTGGGCCAAGCACGCGTGGAGCAACGTGTTCGCGCCCTGGAACGCAGGCGCGACCGTTCTCGTCTCGGACTTCGCTCGTTTCTCGGCCAAGGCGGCGCTCGCCCTGCTCGCCGAAGAGAAGGTCACGACCCTCTGCGCGCCTCCGACAGTCTGGCGGATGCTCATCCTGGAGGACCTCGCCGCGTATCCGCAGTCGCTCCGCGAGGCGGTGGCCGCCGGCGAGCCCCTGAACCCCGAGATCATCGCGCGCGTCCAGGCGGCGTGGGGGATCACGGTGCGCGACGGCTACGGCCAGACGGAGACGACGGCGCTCGTCGGCAACTCGCCAGGCCAGCCCGTCAAGCCCGGGTCGATGGGGCGCCCCCTGCCCGGCTACACGATCGAGCTCCGCGCCGGCGACGGTGAAGCCGCGACCGAGGGCGAGATCGCGGTCGTCACGAGCCCGCGCCCGACGGGGCTGATGGTCGGCTACGAAGACGATCCGACGCAGACGGCTCATGTCATGCGCGACGGGCGCTACCACACCGGCGACGTCGCCACGCGCGACGCGGACGGATACCTCGTCTACGTCGGGCGCGCCGACGACGTCTTCAAGGCGAGCGACTACCGGATCAGCCCGTTCGAGCTCGAGAGCGTGCTGATCGAGCACCCCGCGGTCGCCGAAGCGGCGGTGGTGCCGAGCCCGGACCCGCTCCGCCTCGCCGTCCCCAAGGCGTTCGTCGTCCTCGCTCCGGGCCACGTCGAGTCGCCCGAGCTCGGCCGCGAGATCTTGGCGTTCGTGCGCGCGCGCGTCGCCCCATACAAGCGGGTCAAGCGCCTCGAGTTCCACGATCTGCCCAAGACGATCAGCGGGAAGATTCGGCGCGTCGAGCTCCGCGCGCGCGAGGCGGAGCAGCGAGCGGCGGGCGCATCGAGCCCCCGTGAGGTCGTCGACGGCGAGTGATCGCGTGAGCTCGGCGACCGGCACCTCTCCGAAGCGCAGACCTTGGCGGCTCGCGCTCGCGCTCGCGGCGCTCCTGGCCGCGCCGCCGACGAGCTTCTACGTGTGCTGTGTCCGCATGCCGGGCACGTCGTTCGACGGACCGCCGCCCCCGCTCGACGACGAACAGCGCGCCGCGCGTGACCGCATGGCGGC
>CALKVR010001355.1 GCA_938004815.1 uncultured Polyangiaceae bacterium
CTCGGCCGCATCGGCCTGTGCGAAGCGCCGCACCACCGCGAGCGCGTCGGCTCCCGCCGCCCCCGCCTCCGCGACGGCCGCGCCGGCCGAGAAGAACCCCGCTGAAAAGAAGCCTGCGGAAAAGAAGCCCGCCGAGAAGAAGCCCTGATCAGCCGCCCGCGGCGCGCGTCGCGCTGCGAAGCCGTTCGACGACCTCGCTCTCGTCGCCGAGCTTTCCGTACCGCAGCGCCGCGTAGCGCTCGATCGCCTCGGCGATCTCGGCCCGGGCGCTGGGCGCGACACGTTCACTCGCTGCCACGCGCCGGGCGAGACGCAGGGCGGTGAGGGAGGGCTCGAGCGGTATGCCGCGTTTCTCGAGGGCCGTCAGAAGATCGGCGAACGCAGGCAGCGGGCGATCCACGACCTGAGCGACGCCGGTGGCCGGGCCCCGGCGAGCGCGCAGCGTGCGATAGAGGATGAGGGCCGCAAAGAGACCGACCAGGATGAGCGAAAGCTCGAACGGCGTGCGCGCGCCCAGCCAATCGTCGACGGCCTCCCACCCGGTTCGGAGCGCGTCGATCAGAGCCGCGAAGGTGGGCGTCTCGACGCGAGCGGGGTCGAGCCCCGAGGACGGCGGCGTGGGATCGACCGTGCGCCATTGATCGTCGACCCAGACCTCGACCCAGCTGTGCGCGTCGCGCTCGCGGACGATGCGGTAGCCGAACGGTGATACCTCACCGACGCGGTAGCCCGCCACGACGCGGGACGGGATGCGCGAGGCCCGAGCGAGGAGCGCCGCCGCCGACGCGAAGTACTCGCAGTGGCCCTCCTTCTTGCGGGTGAGAAAATCCAACATCGCATCGACGCCCGGCTCACGATCGAAGTGGAGCGAGTACGTGTACTCGGTGCGCAGCCGCTCCTCGATGATGGCGACGCGCTCGGCCGCCGGCTGATCGTCGACGCCCCACTTGGCCAAGAGGCCCTGGAGCGCGGGCGCGAGGTGCAATGGGAACGAGAGCTCGGCGATGTCGGGCGGACGCGGCTGCGGCCCGGTGGCGTCGCCGGCCAAGAACCACACGCGCTTGGCGCCGAACCCGGCCGGAGGGTGCATCGTCTGGAACACGTCGCGCTGCACGACCCCCGTCGCGACGATGATGTCGGTCGCGCCGAGCGGAAGGAAGTAGCGGCGCGGCTCCGAGGCGTGCTCGAGCTCGACGTAGCGCCAAGGCTCGGCCGGCCGGAGCCCGGTCTCCACGACCTCGCGCGGGGGCGTCATCGATGGCCCCGTCCACTGCTCGGCCGCGTAATGAACGAGCACGACGCCGCGCAGGAGGTCGGGTGCGTCACCGCGCACACGCATGATGACCTTGTCATTTTGCAGCATGCCCTCGAGCGCGCCCAGCTGCATCGTGTCCGAGAAGCCGGTGCGGCTCTGCGCCCAGCGCGCGGTCATGCGCGCGATCAGGGCGTCGTGAAGGCTGGGGAGCGCGCGCGACAGGCCCGCGGTGGTGACCGCCGCCAGCAGCATCAAGAAGGCCACGCTCCCGACGTGCCGGGCGCGCATCTCGCGGACGGCTGCGCGCACCGAATCCTCGGCGCGGAGCGCGCTGAACCCGAACACCAGCGCGAGGGCGAACAGGACGACGTAGGCCGGGCCCATCATGGCTCGACCGGCGCCGGTCAGCGCGACGATCACCGCCGCGAGGGTCACCCGAGCGCCGTAGATCGGCCGCGCCACCACCGAGCGCGCGGCCGCGACGGCGATCATCGGCATGACGAGGAGCAGCGCGCGATCGGAGAGCACCTCCAGGGTCGACGTCGACTGCGGGGCCCCCCCCGCCAGGCGCGGCACCAGGACACCCACCACCATCGCCCCGATCGCCAAGCCCGCTTGCGCGACGCGATCGAGATCGAGCCTCGGGCCCAAGGCGACGGCGCCCACGGCGCAAGCGATCGGGAACCAGGCGAGCTGCTGCGCGCCCAGCGCGACCGCCAGACACGCGCACGCCACCGAGAGCGCGAGCGACCGCGTGCGGTAGAGATCGGCGATCATGCGGTCACCAGCTCTCCCGCGTCGACCGCGGCGGCCGTGACCGTGACGTCACGGTCTCCGGACCGAGACCCGGCGTCGCCCTCGACGACCCGGAGCCAGCGCACCGGCAGGCCGCGCGCGCGCAGCTCGGTGACCGCGTCGGCGGGGCCGGCGTGGGCCGAGACGACCACCAGCGACGAGAGCTCGGGGCCGAGGGCCACGAGCGCCCCGCTCGAGGGCCTGTCGTCGTCCTCCAGGACGTGCGTCGCCAGTCGATCGAGCACCGCGTCGAGCGCCGTCTGCCCGGACCGGGCTTCGAAGCGAACGACCTTGTCATCGATCAAGAGCGCGTCGAGGCCGGTGCCGCGCCGGACCAGCGCAGCCGCGACGCCGGCCGCCAGCGAGATGGTGGCCTCTTTCACGTCGTCGCTCGCCGTCTCGCCATCGAGGACCACCGCCAGCGCGACCCGCTCGGTCTGCTCGGCCGCGTAGTTGCGCACGTGCGGGACACCGGTGCGCGCCCAGGTGCGCGCGTGCAAGTGGCGCAGGGCGTCGCCCGGTCGATACGGTCGCACGCCCACGATGTCGCTCTCACCCGGGGCGCGTGAAGTCACGTGGCCACCCTGGCGCTCGGGCACCCGATGCTCGAGCGCAAAGTCCGACACCCTCGCGATCTTGGGGACGACGAGGAACCGCGCGCCGTCGCTCTGCCGCCGCGGCCCGAAGGCGAGACCGAGCGGCACCAGCGCGGCGATCTCGAACGCGTCGAGGTGATGCTCACCCCGCGCCGAGAAGCGCGCTTCGGCCACCACGGTGGCGCGCTCTCGCGGCTTGAGCGACGCGACGCCGTCGGGCTGCCGAGCCCACTGGCCATCCCAGGGCAAGAACGGCGTCGAGACGCGGATCGACAGGATCGGGCGCTCGCCCTGGTGCACGAGGTGGAGCAGGAAACGTTGCGCTGCGCCGACCGACACACGCGGCGATGTCTCGATGTCGATCTTGATCCCGCGCGAACGAAACAGCGGCCGCAGCGCGAGTGAGCCGAGCACCAGACCGGCGAGCGCCGCAAAGAGCAGGTGCACCTGCGTCTGCGTGACGTCCACCCCCGCCAGCCCGACCAGGAGCGTCAGGAGCAGAAGCCCGCGCCCCTCACGCGTGAGCGAGCCGTACACGAAGAAGAACGGGATGACGAACCGCCAGCGCAGCCGCCGGCGGAGCTTGTCGCGCTCTGGCTTTTTCTCGGGGATGAGGACGTGGTTGAGCCGGGCGAGCCGCCGCGGAGAGCGCAGGATCTTTTGCACGCGCCGCACCCGATCGGCGAGCCGAGCGCGCAGGCTCACGCGGCGCCCCCCGGACTCATGAGGGCACGGGGACGCTCGCGACGATATCGGCGATGACCGCGCCCGCCGAGCGGCCGCCGTACTTGGCTCGCTCCGTCGGGAGCACGCGGTGCCCCAGCACCGGACCGGCCAGCGCTTGTGCGTCGTCGGGCGTGACGAACGACCGCCCCTCGATGAGCGCGCGCGCCTGGCAGGCGCGAAACAGCACGAGCGTGCCGCGGGGGCTCACGCCGAGCGCCACGTCGTCGTGATCGCGCGTCTTTTGGGCGAGGGCGCGGAGGTACCGCGCGACCCGCGGCTCGACGTGGACCTGGCGAACCTTGGTCACCAGCTCCAAGAACGTCTCTTTGCCGCCGACCGGCTTCACCGCGGCGAGCGGGTCGCGCTCCTGGCGATCGTAGAGCATCCCGATCTCCTCTTCTTCCGAAGGGTAGCCGACGGCGAGCCGCAGGACGAACCGATCGAGCTGCGCCTCGGGGAGCGGGTAGGTGCCCTGGAAGTCGACAGGGTTCTGGGTCGCGAGCACGATGAACGGGTCCGGCAGCGCCATCGTGGCGCCGTCGACCGTGACCTGCACCTCGCTCATCGCCTCGAGGAGCGCAGACTGGGTGCGCGGCGACGCACGGTTGATCTCGTCGGCGAGGAGCACGTTGGTGAACACGGGCCCGCGCTGGAACGTGAGCGTGCCCTCGCGCGGGTTGAGCGTGTGCGTTCCGAGGATGTCGGACGGCAAGAGGTCGGGCGTGAACTGCACGCGCGCGAAGTCGAGCTCTAGCGCGCGCGCGAACGCCTTCGCGAGCGTCGTCTTTCCGACACCGGGAACGTCTTCGACCAGCACGTGACCGCCGGAGAAGACGCCGACGAGCAGGAGGTCGATGGCCTCGGGCTTGCCGCGGATGACGCGACCCAGCACGCGCTTGAGATCGAGGACGAGCGAGGGAGGCTCGGGCACGGTGAGCTACTTACGCCGGTTCGTCGCCGTGGTAAACGTCTCGTCCCATGCGCGCCGCACCGCTCGGTCGGGTCTGTTCCGTCCTCGGCCTGGCTGCACTCTGGGGCGCCGTGCTCGGATGCGAGAGCGACGTCACCACCGGCGCGGGAGGCGGCGGCGGCGCCTCGGTTTCGTCCGTGACCGCGTCGTCGGTGACGTCCTCGAGCTCGGGGTCACCCGGGTGCGGAGCGTGCCCATCGCAAACGCCGATCTGCGTCGACGACACCTGCGTCGCGATGTGCCCAGCCGGCGAGACGGCCTGCAACACCGAGCCCGGCAGCGGATCGCTATCGTGCTGCGGCGCCAGCGACCAGTGCTGCCCTGGCCTCGGCGGCGGCTTCATCTGCGCGCCCGACACCGGCGACGGTTGCCCCACGGTCTGCCCCGACGGCAGCCTGTGCCCGAACGACGACCTGTGTCAGCTCGACGTCGTCACGGGCTCGTACGGCTGCATCGCCGACGAGCTCTGCCAAGAAGCGGCCGAGTGCGGCTCCGGAGTCTGCTGCCCCCTGGGCTCGCGCTGCGACGGCGGCGAGTGTCCGCTGCCCGATCTATCGATCGACGAGGCGATGATGCAAGCGAGCGCGCGCATCGTCAGGCAAACGTTCTCCGACAGCTCGTGCTCGCTCATGGAGGGGTGCCTCGGCGCCTCGGGCCAGCGCAAGCTGCTCAAGTTCGACCTCGGCACCCCCAACCTCGGCGAGGGCGATCTCTTCCTCGGCGACCCCAACGACAGCGATCTCTTCGAGTGGTCGAGCTGCCACGACCATTTCCACTTCAAGGGGTACGCGTCGTACGAGCTCCTCGACGCGAACGACCAGGTCGTCGGCACCGGAGAGAAGCAAGCGTTCTGCCTCCTCGACTTTTCACCGTGGTCCCCGAACGCCCCGAACGGCCAATACCACTGCGGCTTTCAGGGTATTTCCCGGGGCTGGTCCGACATCTATTCGAGTGAGCTGCCCTGCCAGTGGATCGACATCACCGACGTCCCCGCGGGCTCGTACACCCTGCTCGCCCACGTCAACTTCGACCAGATCCTCGCCGAGAGCGACTACAGCAACAACGTCGCGATGGTGCCGCTCGTCATCGAGCCCGAGACGTGCGCGTCGGGCTGCGGCAGCTCCGATGC
>CALKVR010001356.1 GCA_938004815.1 uncultured Polyangiaceae bacterium
GCTCGACGTAGCCGAGGGCGCCGACATGCTGATGGTCAAGCCGGCGCTGCCCTACCTCGACATCATCCACCGCGTGCGTGAAGCAACGACGCTCCCCGTGGGCGCCTACAACGTGAGCGGCGAGTACGCGATGATCAAGGCCGCCGCCGCGGCCGGCATGCTCGACGAACGCCGCGCCGCCCTCGAAGCTCTCCTGTCGATCAGGCGCGCAGGCGCCGACTTCATCCTCACCTACCACGCGGTCGATGCGGCGAAGTGGCTCGGCGCTTGAGCGGGCGTGCGCGCTGATCGCGCTCGCCGCGGCATCGGCGACGGCCGCCAGCTGCGACGTGTTGCGCGGTAGCTGCGGCGACGATCTCCGTGACGAGGAGCCGGCGGTCTACACCGCGGGCTCGACCGTCGACGGCCTCTACCAGTCCACGAGCTGGGACACGGCCGCCATGATCGACTTTCCCCCCGGCATGGGCGTCCGCTTCGTGCACGGCCTCGGCTCGGTGCCGGTCACGTGGAACGCCTACATCGCGACCGCCCGCGACGGCGACGGCTCCGAGATCGTTCTCGCGACGGGCGAGGTCGAGCTCACCGACATCGACGCCGAGGCGATCACGGTGCGAAATGGGACATGCGCCGACCTCCTCCTCCTCGTGACGGCTGCAGCGCCCGAGCCGCCGTGACCGCGCCACCTGGGGCGAGACGCCACATCGACGTTGAGCGCGCCCCAGGGTAGCTCTACCCCATGGGCGAGATCGAACGCATCCCCACGGGCGTCCCGGGGCTGGATGTCCTGTGCGGCGGCGGGGGGCTCGTCCGCGGCGCGATCTACATCGTCATGGGCCGCCCCGGCACGGGCAAGACGACGCTCGCCAACCAGCTCGCGTTCGCGCACGTCGAGCGCGGCGGCAAGGTCGCCTACGTGACGCTGCTGGCCGAGAGCCACAGCACGATGCTCGCCAACCTGCGGACGATGCGCTTCTTCAAGGAGGAAGCAGTGAACCGCGACATCGTGTACGTGGGCGCGTACAAGTCGCTCCGCGACGACAGCCTCAAGGGCCTCTTGCAGCTGCTCCGTCGGATCATGCGCGACCAGCAGGCGTCGATGCTGTTCCTCGACGGGGTCTCGCCCACCCGCGCGTTCGCCACGAGCGACTCGGCGCTGAAAGAGTTCATCGTCGAGCTCCAGCTGCTCTCGGCGATGACGCGCTGCACGACCGTCATGCTCGCCAACACCACGACCGACGAGACCAACGGCCCCGAGCACACGATGGTCGACGGCCTCATCGAGCTCGCGTTCGAGCGCACCAACCGGCGTACGCTGCGCACCGTCGAGCTCTTGAAGTTCCGCGGCTCGCAGCACTTCCTCGGCCGGCACGAGGTCACGATCACGGTCGACGGGCTCACGGTCTACCCCCGCGCCGAAGACGTCCTCGACGGGCACGTGAGCGCCACCCACGAGGCCGAGGCGAGCCGAACCCGGGTGCGGAGCGGCATCGCGCATATGGACGACATGCTGGGCGGGGGGCTGCTCTCCGGCACGATGACGGTTGTGTTAGGTTACACGGGCAGCGGCAAGACGACCCTCGCCCTCCAGTTCCTGCACGCCGGCGCGGCCCAGGGCGAGCCCGTCTTGTACTTCGGCTTTTACGAGCCCCCTGCTCGCGTGCTCGAGGCGGGCGAGTCGCATGGCCTCGACCTCAAGCGCTTGGATCGCGAGGGGCTGTTCGAGCAGATCTGGCAGCCCCCTTACGAGCACGCGCTCGATCCGCTCGCCGACCGCCTGCTGACGAACGTCCGCAAGCGGGGCGTGCGACGGGTCGTCATCGACGGCCTCGACGGGTTCCGCCTCGCGTCGGTGGAGCACGACCGCACGATCCGGTTCATCACCGCCGTATCGAACGAGCTCCGGGCCCTCGACGTCACCACCCTCGCGACCCAAGAGACGCACGCGCCCTACGGCCCCGAGATCACGATGCGCATCGAGGGGACGTCGGCCGTCACCGACGCCGTCCTCCTCCTCGAGTACGTCACGGTGGGCACCGAGCTCAAGCGCCTCTTCTCGGTGGCCAAGCACCGGGGCAGCCGGCAGGCGACCTCGGTCCGCGAGTTCCAGCTCACCGACCGCGGCCTCGAGATTGCAGCCGATTCAGAGAGCGCCCGCGCGATCTTCGGCACCCAGAGCTACCCGTGGTCGCGGCGCGCCAGCAGGTCTCTCCCCCCGAACGACTGATTGCACCGACCGATGAGCGGTTCGCCCCACAAGACCATCCTGATCATCGACGACGAGTTCGTCATGATCGAGGTGCTCGAGATGCTCTTCACCGACGAGGGGTATCGGGTGATCACCGCCGCCGACGGCGAAGAGGCGCTCGAGCTGATGGAGGTCGAGCGCCCCGATCTCGTGATCACCGACTACATGATGCCGAAGCTCCCCGGGCCCCAGCTCGTAGCTCGCATGGCGGCCGACGCGCGGTTCTCCGCCATCCCGATCATCATGATGAGCGGCGGCTACCCACACGAGCGCCCCGCGCACGTCCGCGCGTTTTTCCGCAAGCCGGCGCCGGTCGACGAGCTCCTTCGGGCGGTCGCCGAGCTGCTCGCCACGTCCGCTCAGTAGCGCATGCGCCACACCACGTCGACGGCCGTCGAGCCCTGGTCACCGACCTCGGCCGAGACGCTCCAGTTTCTGAAGAACCGCCAGTCGAGCGTCAGCGTGGCGCGGTCGGGGTTGTCGCCGGGCCCCGCGACGCCGACCTCGTAGCCCAGGCGGGCCGACACACGGCTCGATATCTGCACCGCGATTTCGGGCCGCGGGTTGTTCGCGTCCGACGTGTCGATGTTGGTGGAGATATCGACCGACGTGAGCCCCGAGATGACGTCGTTCACGCTCCCGGAGAGCACACCGCCGGCGACCCCCGCGCCAGCGCCCGACGCCCCTTGGGTGCCATCGGTGGTGCCGAAGGCGATGAGCGAGAAGATCTCGTCCTCGCTGAGCGCCGGCTCACTGCGCAGGGCGAGGTCTCCGCTCTGGGCGTACCCCGAGTACTCGGCGATGACGCGGGTGCCGTCGGGTGCCTCCCACGCGGCCGACGCGAAGATCTGCGGGTTGGATGGATCGGCCCCGTTGAACGTGATGAAGCCGCGCTCGATCTCGAACCGCTTGCCCTGGAGCTCGAGCTCCCCGCTGACGATGCGAATGCGCCCACGAACCGAGGTCTCGCCATCCACGTCGACGACGACGCGGCCGCGGATGAGCACGTCGAGCATGCGGCCGCGCTTGATGCGGGTCTCGCCGATGCGCACGGTGGTGCGGAGAGCGATGCCCTGGCTCGTCTTCGGCTCCGGGGGCGGCTCCAGGGCGATGCTCCGGAACCCCGCGCCCTTGAAGACGCCCGTTCGGATGTGGCTGTCGGGCGTCAGGCTCTGCACAGACGTCTTGGCGGAGGCGGGCATGTCCACCCCGAGGAGCGGTACGTCGACGGCCACGTCGAGCCGCCTGCCATCGGCCGACGACTTGGCCTTGGCCGTCACCTTGCCGTGTACCCGACCGAGCGGGACGCCATCGACAGAGAGCGAGATGCTCTCGCCCTCGGCGATCGTCAGCTCGGCGCTCGCGTCGTTCACCGACAGCCCCGTGAAGCTTGCCCGGGCCTTTCCCGTCAGTCGGCCGGTCGGCGCGCGCGCAGAGAGGCGCGTGAGCTCGACGGTACCCCAGCGCGGCATGGCGAGCTGGGCATCGATATCGTGGAACCGCTGGCCGAGCTGCGGGATCGACCCCTGACCGTCCTTGAGGGTGACGAGCCCCTGTACGGTACCGCCGCCGCCGCCGGTCGGGACGCGCGCGGCGAGCTGCGCGTCGAGGCGGCCGTCGACGCCGTCGACGGAGCCCTGGAGGAGCGGCTGCAAGAACCCGAGCCTGAGGCTCTTCGCCGTCAGATCGAGCGCCACGCTCTGGTCGGGCACCAGCTCGGGCGCGAGCGCTGCGCCCCAGGCGACGGCCGCCGACAGCCGCGCCTGCGCCTCACCGCCGCGCTGATCGAGCCGCATCGAGCCGATCAATCGCCCGTTCGCGATCTTCAGCTTCGCCTTGGTCGCCGGGATCTTCGCGCCGCCGAACGCCGCGTCGCGCAGCTCGATCATGGCGTCGATGCTGGCGTCGCGGTGGTAGCGCCGAAGCGCGATCGTCCCGTCCAGGCTGCCCGCGACCGGCTCCTTCACGAACGCCTGCGCGACCTCGAGGGGGAACGCGGTGAACGCCACGTCGGCGTCGGCCTCCCACGGCGACGCGCGGCCCTCCACGACCGCGACCAGATCGAGCTTCACGACTGCGTTGGCCGTGAGCGCGGAGCGAGAGCCGGTCGTGGCCGCGACGTCGAGCTTCAGCTCCTCGCCTCGGTACTCGGCGTCGAGCGCGACGTCGATCGGGCGCTCGCAGTGCACGCGCTCGTCGCTCGGCTCGAGGCCGGTGGCGCCGGCCCGGAGCCGGAACGTGGGCTTGCGGAGGGTGCCGTGGAACGTTGCGTCCAGCGCGACGGTGCCGGCGAGAGGCAGCTCGCCGAGCATCGGGGGCAGCGAGGCGAGCGACCGCGGGTGGACGACGAGGTGGAGGTCGAGCGGGAGATCGGCCGCGCCGTCGAGCGCGCGAGAAGGCGCCGCGAGGATACGCGCGAGCGGGAGATCGGCGGACGCGTCGGCCGAGACGAGGAGCCCGCGACCGTCGCGCACCCGCGCTTCGATCTCGGTGTGCCCCGACGTACCCTCGACCGCGAGGCGCACGGTCGCATCGACGCCCCGGAGATTGAAGGCGGGGACGGAGTGGAGGGAGCTCGGGTCGCGCGGAGGCACCATGGGCCCGACCACCGCCAGCCGATCGGTCAGGATCTGCAGATCCACGTCGGGGAGCTCGTCGGCGCGGTCGCGCCGCGACCGCCCTCGGATCGAGGCCCGGCCCGAAGCCGCCGTCACCGGCCGATGCTCCTCTGGCCCGCGCGCGAGCGCCGCCGCGAGATCGAGATCCGACTTCACATCGACGATCCCGACGGCCCGCTCCCAGGACGAGGGGTCGAACAGCGGCCCGCCGAGCGT
Source organism: uncultured Polyangiaceae bacterium (assembly GCA_938004815.1). GTDB lineage: Bacteria > Myxococcota_A > Polyangia > Polyangiales > Polyangiaceae > Xiheicaenibacterium. The sequence continues at coordinate 5,080 of CALKVR010001356.1, forward strand.
GATCGGCATCGCGGTCACCGACGCCTCCCCTGCTCCGTCGAGGCCCAGAGCCAGCTCGCCGCGGAGCGTCCGCCCGTCGATCCGGACATCCAGATCGAGGCCCCCTGGACCGTTGCCATCGAACGTCAGCCCGCTCGCTGCCACGCGGGCGCGCCCGCGGGCGCGCACCGCCGAGCCCTCGATGTCGACGTCGAGCGCGATTCGTCCGCGCACGTCACGCTCGTAGGCCACGAGGCGCGTGAGCCGCGCGATGTCGACCCCCTCCGTTCGAGCCTCGAGGGCGATCGACCGTCCGCCGATGCGCGCGTCGGCGGTCAGCGGCTCGCCCAACCCCTCGATGCGGGCGCGCTGCACGACGACACCACCGCCTTGGGGATAGACGGCCCCGATC
>CALKVR010001357.1 GCA_938004815.1 uncultured Polyangiaceae bacterium
GGGGTGCGCGATGCGGGCGGTGGGCCTGCCCTCCTGAACGAACGCCTCGAGCTCCTCGGGCGATTGATCGGAGGAGTTCAGGAGCTTGATCGCGACGGTCCGATCGACGCCCCTTTGGCCCTCGCGGATCGCCGCGAACACCGATCCCATTCCGCCCCGAGCGAGACGGAACAGGATCCGGTAACGCCCGAGCACGCGATTTCGCGCGCCGGACGCCAGCTCGGAGGGCGCTTTCGTGGGCTCTGCCGGTCGAGGCAGCGTCGGTAGATCCTCGGCGCGGCGGCCCACCCACCAGAGCCTACCATCCCCGCTTCAGCGGCGGGCGTGGCTGGGCTAGACTGATCGTCCTATGCCGCGCCGCTCGCTTGCTTGGTTCGCCTTCGCCGGGGTCTTCGTCGTCGCCTGCGCCGAGGGCTCGGACATCGGCACCGGCACCGGCGGTGAGGGCGGGACGCTCACGGGCGTGGGCGGCTCGGGCGTGTCGACGGGTGCGGTCTCGAGCTCCAAGGCGGCGCAGGCTAGCTCGAGCGCCAGCGGCACGAGCTCGGCGTCGAGCAGTGCGACCAGCACCGGCTCGAGCATGATGTGCGACTACGATTCGCCCGACGACTGCGCGACCGCCGAGATCCTCCCTGCGATCGCGGGCGACCAGAGCGGGCCCAGCATCACGCGCAAGGGCGACTCGTCGAAGTGGTTCAAGGTCCACATCCAGGAGCAAGACAGCAGCATCTCCGAGACCGATCTCTCGTACACGGTCTCGCTCGTCTCGCCCCCGGGCATGGACTACAACCTCAAGGTTCACCAGGGGCCCCAGGACGGTAACCCCGACTGGAACGTCTCGCCGCTGAACGGCTCGGGGAACCCCGAGTCCGTCAGCGGCTCGTGGGACGACGATCAGGGCTTCGGGGGCGAAGACGACAGCGTGTGGCTGAGCATCGAGGTCGAGTACGTCTCGGGCTCGGCGTGCGGGCCGAACGCCGAGTGGACGCTGACGGTCACCGGCCACACCTGATCGCGATCAGATCGCGGGCCCGTTCTCGATCCGGCTCTTCAGCTCGATCAGGTTGATGGCGCCGCAGACGTTCGCCTTTTTCTTGTCGTCGACCGACTTGAAGACGTCGTCGAACGCCTTCTTGAAGGCCTTGTTGGCGTCGGCGGCGGCGATGGCGATCTCGACGGCCTTGTCGCGGTCTTTGGCGTCGCAGGCGGCCTCGACCTTCGCGAGCTCTTCGAGGGCGGGGCCCTTGTTGCAGCCGGTCAGGCCGAGCGAAAGGATGACGGTGAGGGCAGCGGCGGGAAGGATCGAGAGCTTCATGGTCATTTCTCCTCGTGGTCTCACCAAGGACGACGGGCGCGCTCTCCGGGTGTCGTCCGAAATCGACATCGGTCTGCTAGTGCCGCGTTCGCAAAGTTCGCATTGGTATGGAAACCGGCCCCTCGCTGACGCTCGCAAGTGAAGGGCCGGTTTCCACACCAACGCTCGGCCCCACCTTTGCTCACCGGCACCCGTGCTCTCGGTACATCGTCTTACGCGAAGAAACTTCGCGGACGATGTACTAGATTCGGCGCCCCACGGGAGGCTCAGCCATGAAGGACAAGCACATCGGCGTGCGCATCGAGCAGTGCCTGGCCCTCGCCAAGGCCAGCAACTGCCCCCGCCGCAAGTTCGGCGCCCTGCTCCTCGACCCCGACCGAAACGTCGTCCTGATGGACGGGTACAACGGCGGGCCGCGGGGTGGCGGTGACCTCTGCGGCGGCGACGTGTGCCTGCGCGACACGATGAAGATCCCGTCGGGCACCCGAACCGAGATCGGCTGCCACCACGCCGAGATGAACGTCGTCTGCAACGCCGCCGCCAACGGCGTGCGCTGCCGCGGCGCGTGGCTCATCGTCACCGGCGAGCCGTGCATGATGTGCGCGAAGCTCATCCACCACGCCGGGATCGTC
>CALKVR010001358.1 GCA_938004815.1 uncultured Polyangiaceae bacterium
GGACGGGGGTGATGTGGGCGCTGCGAACGATCTCGCGGACGAGCGAGACCTGGATCGCGAACGTGGCGGTGGCCACGCGAAACGCGATGTACTCGGTGAGCGTCGAGTCGGCGCCCGGCTTTCCATCGCGCTTGCCGCGGTCGCGTCGTGCCAGGGTGCCCATCAAGCGTGCTTTCCTTGAGCGACCCGGCGAAGCTCGGAGCTCATCACCTCGTCGACGATGCTCGGGGTGTCGATCACCAGGCCGAGCCGTTGGTCGCCGAGCTCGGCGGCGCCAGCGAAGCCGCGCACGTTGCGGAGCGAAGGGCCGAGGGCCTTCATCACCACGTCTTGCCCGCCGACGAGGCGATCGACCACGAGGCCGATGCGGCTCGCGCCCGCGGTCGTGACGACGACGAAGCGCTTGGCGGCGCGCGCAGAGGTGCGACGCCGCCCGCCGTCGAGGTTGAAATGGTTCTGCATGCGCAGGAGCCGCAGCGAGGTGCCGCGGAGGGTCATCGCCTCGTGCTCGTCGACCATGAAGACGCCGCCCTCGTCGAGCGAGACGGCCTCGCGGACGTTGGCGAGCGGGATGGCGAACACGTGATCCGAGACCTCTACGAGCAAGACGCGGATGATCGCGAGCGTGATCGGCAGCGTGATCGTGAACTTGGTCCCGATCCCGACCTCGCTCTGCACGTCGATGACGCCGCCGAGCTTGGCGATGTTCGTCTTGACGACGTCCATGCCCACGCCCCGCCCCGAGGTCTCGCTGGCCTCACGCCGCGTCGACAGCCCCGGCAAGAAGATGAGCCCGAGCACCTCTCGCCGGCTCGTCGAACGCACGTCGGCGGGGTTGATGAGCCCGCGCTGGAGCGCGATCTCGAGCACGCGCTCGGTGTCGATGCCCGCGCCGTCGTCCTCGAGCTCGATGACGACATGGTTGCCCTTTTGAAAGGCGTTGAGCGCGACGGTGCCGACGACGGGCTTGCCCTGCGCCGTGCGATCTTCGACCGGCTCGATGCCGTGGTCGATCGCGTTGCGCATCATGTGCATGAGCGGGTCCGACAGCTCCTCGACGATCAACTTGTCGACCTCGGTCTCGGCGCCGGTGATGACGAGGTTGAACTGCTTGCCGATATCGCGGCTGACCTGCCGCGCGACGCGCGAGAGGCGCTCGAACAGCTGCCCGAGCGGAACCATCCGGACCTCTAGGATCCCTTGCTGCATGGCCTCGAGCTGGCGATCGAAGGTTCGGCTCAGGCGGACGAGCTCGGAGCCGGTGGCGCGGTCGATGCCGATGGGCCGGATGCGGTCGAAGAGCCGGTCGAGCGACGACTTCACGATCGCGAGCTCGCTGACCGCGTTCATCAGGCGGTCGAGCTTCTGGATGTCGACGCGGACCGTCTGGGTGATGCTCCGCACCGTGCCGACGCCGCGCGGATCGATGGGGGGCGGTATCGACGAGCGTCGCTCCGGGAGCGACGGCGCCGCCGCGGCCAGATCGGTCGAGTCGACCTCGGGGCCGGGGACGAAAGACGGGTGCTTGGAGCGGCTCGCGCCCCCCTTGCGGGCGACCTCGGTGACGACGACGCCGCTCGACGCGAAGAGCTCGGCGAGCTCGTCGCCGGTTTCGCGCGAGGCCATCAGGATGTCGAGCTCGATCGAGTCTGCGTCACCCTCGCCGGTCGGTAGATAGGTGATGATCTCGCCGTGCGGCTTGGCTGCCGACTTGAGGCGCTCGAGCGAGTCGTCGATGGTCAGCAGCGAGAAGCTGACCCGAAGGCGGAACACGCGGAGCCCCGCCGCGACGTTCACCCTCAGCCGGTGCTCCTCGTACTCGGTCAGGACGGCGAAGATGCTCGGATCGAGATCGAGCTCGCCCGCGCCCCCGTCCTCTTCTGGGCGCTGCGACGCCCCGTCGAGCCGGCCGACGAGCTCCTCGAGCTCGCGTAGCGGCGGCGGCGTCTGCTCTTTTTCCGAGACGAGGAGCCGGTGGTAGAGCTCGAGCGCACGAAACAGGAGGTCGAGCGCGTCGTTGTTGAGCGCGGCCCGGCCGAGGCGGATGGCGTCGAGCTTGGCCTCGAGCTGGTGCGAGAGCGCGCCGAGGTGCTGCGCGCCGAACAGGCCGGCGAGGCCCTTGAGCGTGTGCACCCCGCGGAAGAGGTCGTTGACGAGGTCGGGATCGGCCGCGCCGGCGCGAAGCGACTCGTCGAGGAGGACGAGGTCGCGACCGAGACCCTCGACGATCTCCTCGGCCTCGGTGAGAAAGTCGCTCCGGCCCTTGTCCGAGGGGTCGCTCACTCTGCCGGCAGGTTACCAAAATGGGCGGTCGGTTACCGCGATTGTGGCGATGACGTCCGTCCCCGCAGTTCCACCCCCCAACCCCCCTCAGGTCGTGAGGGGGGCGACACGGATCTGCGACACCAGCTGCCCGCACGCGCCCCCGACGTCGCGACCCCTGGGTCGCCTGACCAGCGTCACGACGCCTCGCGCCTCGAGCCGAGCCACGAACGCGTCGACGCGCTCGGGCGGGGGCGTGCCCAGCGCCGGATCGGGCCCTGGGTTGAGTGGGATGACGTTCACGCGGCACCGGATGTCGCGCACCAGGTCGGCGAGCAGGTCGGCGTCGGCGTCGGCGTCGTTGAAGCCCGCGATGAGGACGTACTCGAAGAAGACCTTTTTCCCTCGCGGAAGGTGGGCGCGCAGCTCGCCGAGGAGAGTCGCGAGTGGAAACCGCTTGTTCACAGGCATGATCTCGCTGCGGCGGGTGTCGTCGGGCGCGTTCAGGCTGACCGCCAGCTCGGCCGGGCACTGCTCGAAGAAGGCCGCCAGCTTGTCGGCCACCCCGACCGTGCTCACGGTGACGCGGGACCGCGACAGGCCGATGCCCCGGTCGTCGGTGAGGACGGCCGCCGCGCGTGACACTTCGGTCAGGTTGTCGAAGGGCTCGCCCATGCCCATGAACACGACGTTCGAGATCGCCGGATCGCGCGACCCCCACACGGCGCGGGCGACACGGAGCTGGTCGACGATCTCGCCGGCGTCGAGCTGCCTCGAGAGGCCGAGGTTGCCCGTCTCGCAGAAGGTGCACGCGCGGGCGCAGCCGACCTGGCTCGAGATGCAGACGGTCGTGCG
>CALKVR010001359.1 GCA_938004815.1 uncultured Polyangiaceae bacterium
CCGGCTCGTCGTCGATGTGACGACGGGCGCCGTGGCGCAAGAGATCGTCTACGACGCCTGGGGTCGCGTGCTCGCCGACACGAACCCAGGGTTTCAGCCGTTTGGTTTCGCGGGCGGGCTGTACGACCCGGAGACGGGGTTGGTGCGGTTTGGGGCGCGGGATTATGACTCAGAGATTGGGAGGTGGACGGCGAAGGATCCAATCCGATTCGACGGCGGCACGAATCTGCTTGCCTACGCTTTCGGAGATCCCGTCAACCTGGTTGATTCCGACGGCAGAAACCCTTGGGTCGCGGGCGGCCTGATTGCGGGGGGCATAGGGCTCGCAATCTATATCGACACTTTCAGCGAGCCCACGCGCGAAGCACAGGAACTTCGAGAGCTCGGCCAATTGACTCGGCCCCAGGAGGATGCTTATCGACATTGTCTCGCCAGTTGCGTGGCCGCCGCGCACTACGGGGACGCTGCCGCACGAGGCCTCGCCTGGCTGAATTCAGGCAACGGTCCGGGGGAGGCCGAGGACGACTACAATGACCAATTCGGCCGCTCGCTGTGCAGCCAGATGGAAGATCCGGGAATTCCTCAATGCAGGGCACAGTGCGAAGCTGCGGCAAAGTTCGGGTTGCTGAGGACGTACTCGGAATGAACACTCGATACTTGCTGGCCGTGCCGCTCGTTCTCGGCGCGCTTGGCTGGATCTTGTCGCCGTATTCCATCGTCGTGATACGAATCGAGAACGCGACAGGCGGCGCCTGGGAAGGAGCCGTGTCCGTCGACGGGGAGTCGCACCGAGTGCTCGTACCACCCGGGGCCTCTCAGCGAGAGTTCTTTCTCTCGGCCGGCAAGGACCGCTACAGCTACGTGTTCACCGGCGACTCAGTGGAACCGTGCGCGTACCACGGCAAGCCCTCTTCATCCGTGGCGGTTCGGCTCGATGGCGACAGCTCCACGCCGCGCATTCGTTGTACACACGGCGTCTGGCTTCTGGGTCCGTTATGAACCGGCGCCGACGTGTGGGTCGACGCGTCGGCAAGAAGACGGACGACGAGGGAGGTGAGGTTGTTGGCGCTGATGCCGAGCGACAAGCGTCGTACCCGCTCACGGGGTAGGCAGCAACGATGGCCCGCTGCGACCATTGGAACCGGCCTGACATGACTCGACGTACCCGTTCACCGGGTCGGGACGAGCGACGTGACGTCGTACAGTTACGATGCGCTCGGGAACGTGGTTGGCGTCACGCTCCCGAACGGCGACGACGTCGAATACTTGATCGACGGGTTGGGGCGGCGAGTCGGCAAGAGGAAGAACGGCGTCCTCGAGCGCGGGTGGCTCTGGCGCAGCCAGCTCCAGCCCGTCGCCGAGCTCGATGGCACCGGTGCGGTGACCAAGCGCTTCATCTATGCCGAAGGCGTCACGTCCCGGAGTTGATGGTCACCGCGTTCGCGACGTACCATGGATTTCGCGGCGCGAAGCGACGCAAGATCCAGGCTCAGGCTTGTGAGCTTCTCCAATGCGCCGGCTAGGGGACCTCGCGCTCGAGCTCGACCGACCGTTTCCTGACGGGGCGGAGAGCCTGGTTCGAAACGCACATTTGGTGCTGGCCGACCGATATCTCGGCTACGAGTCGTTCGCTCCGCTCGACAACGACCTCCGAGCCGTCACGCGAGCCCTCACCGAGCTGCTCGCTGCGCCACCCGAGATCGACATGGTGTTCCTCGCCACGTTGTTCGAGTGGGCAGCGACCGAACCAGCGAGCGTGCGCGTGGCCGCCGAATGGGCAGCCTCTTTGCTTCTCCGTTCACTCGACGACGAGGGTCGCGGGGTGTTGGCCGATGATCTGCTGGGTGTCTACTGGGGCGACGGGAGAGTCTTCGCGCTCGGTCACGCCACCGACTGGCTCGTGAAGCACCTGGGCCAAGTCGATGGCTACGACCACCCTCGTGGTGTGCGAAGGTCGTTCGTGTACAACGCCTTGGACTTTGCTCCGCACGTCGAGATGCTCTGCGCTCCTCTCGGGGCTGCTCGCGCCGATGCCGAAGGAGAGGCGTCCGCCCGGGTAGCCGAGGTGCTGGACCGATGCCCGCTTCTGGAGTCCGGTCTCGCCCAGGGCTCTGGGGAGAGCTCGGCTCAGCTCGTCAGTCGAGCCAAGATGCTCTTTCGGGCTCACGAGGCAGCACGGCGACGTTCATCGACGCCCTGACCGCCTGCGCCGCGGGCTCCGAAACACCTGAACCGATGAGCGGTGCTCGGCGTGTGGCGTGGCGACCGCATGCCCGGCCGGCAACGGCGTCGTGAGAGCCCCCCTCGCGCAGGGGTTGCGAGCGCTCCGCAAGCGGGGTTGGGGCCCCGCGCTCAGGGGTTGCGAGCGCTCCGCAGGCGGGGTTGGGGCCCCGCGCTCAGGGTTGCGAAGAACTCAGTGGGTCATGAAGGACTTGAACCTTCAGCCAATGGATTAAGAGTCCACTGCTCTACCAATTGAGCTAATGACCCGGCTTGCTGCCCGCGCGCCCGGAAGGATTCGAACCTACGACCCTCGGATTCGAAGTCCGATGCTCTATCCAGCTGAGCTACGGGCGCATCGCTCGGCAGAGCTGCCCGAGCGGCGAAGCTCTTATCGCTCGGTGTAGGCCCTGTCAAGCAGCCTAGCGGGTGGCGCAAAAACTCCTGCTAGACTCGACGGCCCATGGTCTCCCGAGCTGACAGCTTCACCGCGCCCGCGTCCGGACAGAGCCTCGCCGACCTCGTGAAGCGCCGGGCCAAGCGAGAGGAGATCGCGGCGTACCTCGACGGGCTCGGGCCGAACGAGCGGCTCGAGCAGGTCCTCGCGGTGCGCGGCAGCCTCGTCGGCAAGCTGTACGACGCGGTAGGGGGCGGCGAGCCGCTCACGCTCGAGGACTTCGTGCCCGCTGGTGACACGCGTACGGTGATCTTCGAGGGCCGCAACTCGCTCCCGACGTTCTCGCGCTTTCAGAAGCGGTTCGCGCGCGTGGGTGACACCGTGGTCGGCTACAACCACCAGCTGATGTCGTTCGCGACGGGGCCCGGGTACTTCATCACGCGGCCCCCGACGCCGGGTGAGGCTCACCCCGGCGAGCTGTTCTTCGACTACACGACCGATCCGCCGGGCGAGCCGAGCGGGTGGCCCCCGTTCAAGCCCAACTCGTCGGGCCTCTCGCGGGCGGTCTACATGAACATGAAAGACTTCTGCCGCAGGGTGGCCAAGGGCGTGCTGGTCGGCAAGGCGTACAAGCTCGGCGTCGCCCAGAACGCGTACTTCACGCTGACCAACGTCGGCTGATCGCGCGCGCGCCGGTCAGGCGCGGGTGATCTTGAGCCAACGGTAGACCGCGAAGCCGATCGAGCCGAGCAGGAGCGGCAGGCTGATCCAGCTGGCGCTGCTGCTCGATCGCGTGACCTTGTTCGCGACGACGACCCCGATGGTGATGACGAGGGCGAGGCTCATCGCGATGATCGGGCCGCGCATCGGCTTGATCCACGTCGACGGGTCGTCGAGCCGAACGGTCGACGGGTCGACCTCGACCGCCTTCTTCGCGAGCGTCTTGGCCGTGCTCGCCGCTGCGACCGCCGCGGTCGACGCCGCCTTGGCGGCGACCGCTCCCGCCTTGGACGCCGCCTGCTGGACGCGCTCGCGCGCACCGGGCCCCACGGGCTTGCCGTGATCTTCTTGCGGGGGCTCGTACGCGAAACCCGCGCCGCTCGGCGGCGGCAGCGGGACGCCCGGCCCCGAGGGAGCAGGCGGGGGCCCCGGCGGGCGCGCGGGCTCATCCGCCAGATCGAAGGCCCCGGCGTCGAGCTCGGCGCCGCCCTCGTACGCTTGCGGCTCGTGGGGGGCCGCGAACGCGGCGTGAGCGTGGGGCGGCGGCGCGGGCATGCCCAGGTCGAGGTCACCGAGGGCCAGGCCCCCGGACGGCATGGCGCCGGCATCTGGCCGCGGTGGAGCGGACGGCGGGCGAGCGGGCGCGCCGAGCGGCGGGAGATCGAGATCGAGCGACGGCATCGCGGCCGCGGGCGCCGGAGGTGCCGGCGGCGCACCACCGACCTCCTCTTCTGTCCCCCACCCCGCCGGGAGCACCGACGGCACGCCGGGTAGCGAGCCGCGCGACGTCGCGCCAAGGACGAGCGGGAGCTGCAAGGCTCGCTCGAGATCGCCCCAGAACTGCTCGATGCTTTGGTAGCGGTCCTTGGGATCCACCGCGAGCGCCTTGGCGAAGATCGCGTCGATCGCGGGCGGCAGATCGAGCCCCAAGCGGTTCGGGGTCGGCCGCTTCGCCGCGTCCATCGACTGGGCGAGCATGGCCGCGGGGGGCCCGTCGATGGCGGGCTTCTGCGTCACGACCTCGGTGAGGGTGAGGGCGAGCGCGTAGACATCCGTCCATGGCCCCGTCTGACCGTACCGATCGGGCGCCCACTGCTCGGGGGCGGCGTAGGCGGGGGTGAACATGCTCGAGGACGCGTCGGCCGCGGTCGCGCCGCCCGCGACGCGCGTGGCCGCGCTTCGCACCTTGGCGATGCCGAAGTCGAAGATCTTGAAGCCCTCGCCGCCGTCGAGCTTCGCGGCGAACAAGTTGTCGGGCTTGAGATCGCAGTGGAGGATCGCGAGCGTCCCCTCGGGGCCGGGGAACCGATGCGCGCGGGCGAGCGCGCGCGCGACCGGCGTGAGGATCATCACCGCGCGCGGGACCGACAGGGGCGCCTTGTTCTCGGTGATGCGACGAACGATGACGTCTTTCAGCGTCTCGCCCTCGAGCCACTCGAGCGCGATGAACGGGACGAAGCGGCCGTCGTCGAGCTTGAGCGCGTCGACGTGGATGGGGCGGACCACCTCGGGCAAGCTGCCCGAGAGCCGGAACATGACCTCACCCTCGGCCCGGAAGCGCTCGAAGAAGTTGGTGCGCTCGTCGGCAGTGAGGTTCGCCGGGATCTTCAGGCACTTGAGCGCGACGGGCGCGCGAAACCGAACGTGGCGCGCCTTGTAGATCACGCCGAAGCCGCCGTGCGCCACCACGCTCTCGATCTGGAACACCTCGGCCTGCGTCGTCCCCACGATCCCGAACGGGTCGCGGAGGCCGGAGGCCGCAGGCGGCTGAGGCAACGACGCCGGGCCCGCGGCCGCGCCGGCGTAGTGGGGCTGCGCGCGCTGCGGCGCTGGCGGCTTCGGCGGAGTCGACGCCGGCACGGGCGGCGGCAGGTCGAGCGCCAGCTCGGCCATCAGGTGCTCGACGCTCTGCGGCGACCGCGAGTGCGCCGTGCCCTGGGGCGGCGTGGGCGGGCGCGGGGCGACCGGCGGCCGAGGAGATGTCTCCTCGGCGCGAGGGTCACGGAAGGTCCCGCGGACCTCTTTGATACCGCCCTTGGACATCGATAGCGGTTACCGAAGCTACAGGGTGGGCAGGTGTTTGTCGATCAGCGCCAGCACCCCCTCGGGGTCGTCGGCGTGCACCCAGTGGCCGGCATCCGCCAGTGTCTCGACGACCAGGCGCGGGTTCCTCTCGCGCGCCTCTTCGGCACGCGAGAGCGCCACAGGTCGCGCGCCCAGTAGTCGTCGAGCATGAGCCGGATCGCGGGGAGATCGAGCCGGAGCCGGTAGGCGTCGCCGTCTCTCCGTACATTCATGGCCAGCCAATCGACGATCCCTTTGGCGTACCCGCGAGACGTCATGTGGGCGTGGAACGCTTCACGCGAGGCGATCGGCTGCGGGATGGCCTCGAGATCCGCCAGCACGCGCGAGACGACGTCGTCGCCCGTGACGCGCCGCGGGCCCGGCATCGAGTCGAGCACGCAGGCGAGCTTCATCACGCCGGGGTGCTGCTCGAGGTACGCGAGCGCCACCTTGCCGCCGAAGGAGTGGCCGATGAGGCCCTGGACGGGCCGGCCGAGGTGCGCCGAAAGCGCATCCAGATCGCGGACGACCGCGGCGAGATCGTGCGGCGGCGAGAGGCCCTGCGACTCTCCGTGCGCCCGCAGATCGACGAGCACCATCCCCCACTCCGGCCGCCTCTCGACCAGCTTGCGCGCGACCGAGCGAAAATTCGCCCCGAGCCCGAAGATGCCGTGGAGCACGAGGGCCCACGCCTCGGGCTCGCGGCCCTCGGCCGAGACCAGGTGGTGGGCGAGCACGGCGGGGTCGCTCAAGGCGGATGCGACTTGGCACGTGGCCACGGCAGCCGCAAGCTAGTGGTCTGATGGCGACGAAGAAGCGCGTGACGCAGAAGCCCCAGCGAGAGCCCAAGAGAGAGTTCGTCGACGAGAGCCTCGAGGGGGCCGCGTTTCGCGACGTCACCCTCGCGGGCGCGTCGTTCGAAGACGTCACGCTCGCGCGCGCCACCGTGACCGACGCCGACGCGTCCGGCTCGGTCTGGGAGAACGTGAAAGCCGACGGCGCCAAGCTCCGCGACGCGTCGCTCAAGAAGGTCTCCATCGAGAACACGAGCTTGGCAGGGGCCCGCATCGACGACGTCGACATGTCGGGCGTCTCGATCGTCAACGCGAACCTCACCGGCGCCAAGCTCACCGACGTGAACCTTTCTCACGTCGCGATCGCCGACGCGTGCATCGAGGGGCTCACGATCGACGGCGTGCGCATCGACACCCTGCTCGCGAGCCTCAAAAAACCTTCGTCGCCTCGCGGCGCCCGTCGAAAGTAGGGCCGCGCGGGTCTATGCTCGCCGGGAGGAGGTCCTCCCGTGCGCCCTTCGCTCTTCGGCTTCGCTTTTCCGGTCGCGCTCGCGCTCGCCGCCTGCTCGGCCGGCACCACCCCCGACGACGGTGACAACACCGGCGCCGGCAACGTCTCGAACGGGCCGGGCCAGAACGGCAGCAGCGTCAGCAGCTTCGCGAGCGGCTCCGGCGGCAACACCGGCTGCGAGATATCGTGCAGCCCCGACCTCCATCAGGTGATCGACTGCCAGGGCACGCTGATCGAGCAGTGCTCGGGCACGCAGGGGTGCAACGCCGCCACCGGCACGTGCACGAACGCCTGCGAGGCCGCGGTGCAGAACGCGTCGTCGGTCGGCTGCGAGTACTACGCGACGTTCATGGACCAGATCTACGGCGACTCGGTGTGCTTCGCCGCGTTCGTCGCCAACACCTGGGACACGCCCGCGCACGTGACGGTCGACTACCAGGGCATGTCGCTGAACGTCGGCTCGTTCCTCTACGTCGCGTCGGGCATGGGCCCGAACCAGACGTACACGCCCGTCGACCCGACCGCCGGCATCCCGCCGGGCGAGATCGGCATCCTCTTCTTGTCGGGCAACGCGTCCGGCACCGTCCCCTGCCCCGCCAACGCCGCCGTCACGAGCGGCGCGCAGATCACGGCGACGAGCGGCATCGGCAACTCGTTCCGGATCAACACCGATGTCCCCGTGGTGACGTACCAGATGAACCCCTACGGCGGCGGCAGCGCCGCGACCACGGCCGCGTCCCTGCTCTTGCCGACCAGTGTGTGGGGCACCAACTACGTCGGCGCCAACGCGGGCTACACCGTCGCCGAGATCGCGACCGAGGCGTCGATGAACATCATCGCCAAGGACGACGGCACCATGGTCACGATGGTCCCCGTGAGCCCGGTCGAGGGCGGCGGCGGCCTCCCCCCCGGCCCCGCCAACACGCCGTACACGTTCGTCCTCAACCGCGGTGAGCAAGCGCAGTTCACGCAGCCGGCAGGCCTGATGGGCAGCATCATCTCGTCGGACAAGCCAGTCGGGATGATGGCCGGCCACAACTGCCATCGCTTTCCCATCGAGGCCGTCGCGTGCGATCACGGCGAGCAGATGGTTCCGCCGGTGAGCGCGCTCGGCAGCGAGTACGTGGGCGTCATGCACCGTCCGCGGCAGGGCGAGCCTGCCATCTGGGCGCTCGTCGGCGCGGTCGACGGCACCCAGCTCACGTGGACGCCCGACGTCGGCGGCCCCACCACCATCAACCGCGGGCAGATCGTCGAGGTGGTCACGGGCACGCCGTTCGTCGTGCGCGCGCAAGACGATCAGCACCCGTTCATGCTGTTTCACACGATGTCGAGCTGCTGGTGGAGCATGCTCCCCACCGCGGGCGGTGAGTGCTGGGGCGACCCCGATTGGGTGATCGGCGTTCCGCCCAAGCAGTACGACTACCGCTACGTCTTCTTCGCCGACCCGACGTACCCCGAGACGAGCCTCGTGCTCGTACGGGCGAAAGAGAACGGCCTCTTCGCCGACGTCAGCCTCGACTGCCTCGGCAACGTGACCGGGTGGCAGCCGGTCGGCGAGTACGAGTGGGCGCGCGTCGACCTCAGCACCGGCAATTTCCTTCCGGTGGGCAACTGCGCCACGGGCCGCCACGAGATCTCGAGCGCGGCGCCGTTCGGCTTGTGGGTGTGGGGCTGGGGCCGCCCCGGCACGAGCGTGCCGACCGAGGCGGTCTCGTACGGCTTCCCCGGCGGGATGCGCGTCAAACCCATCAACACCGTGATCATCCCGCCAGTGCCGGAGTGAACAGTGCCGGAGTGAACAGTACCGGAGTGAACAGTACCGGAGTGAACAGTACCGGAGTGAGCAGGCGTGAGTGCTCTCCGCGTGGCCTCGTCCGCGTTCTGCTAACGTCCTCGCATGACTCTGCGAGAGCTCACGCCGGAAGAATGCCGGCGCGTGATCGACGAGACGGCGTTCTCGTTCGAGACCACTGACGAGGTCGAGCCGGTTTCGGGCGTCGTTGCGCAAGAGCGCGCGCTCGGGGCGCTCGAGTTCGGCCTCGAGGTGCGCCAGCCGCGCTTCCACGTCGTCGTCGTCGGCAGCTCGGGCGCAGGGCGCACGTTCAGCGCCCGCCGGATGGCCGAGCGCGTCGCGCCGGGCGTGGAGCGCGTGGCGGCCGGCGCCTATGAACGGCGCTTCGCGCTGGGCGCGGCGCGCGGGCGGTTCCGCGTGACGCACGATCCGGGGCGGCGGGCGCTGATCGCGGCGATCGCCATCGACCGGGTCGACCATCTCGACCGCCTCGTCGCCCGGCTACGCGCGATGTTCGACCTCGACGCCGATCCGCAGGCGATCGCCGCGGCCTTCGCGGACGACGATCTCATCGCCCCGCGCCTCGCCGCGGTGCCGGGCCTGCGTCTCGTTCAGAGCTTCGATGCGTTCGAGGCGGGGTTGCGTGCGGTGATCGGCCAGCAGATTTCGGTCAAGGGCGCGGCGACGCTGCTCGGCCGTCTGGCGGCGCGCTGCAGCGGGCCGGATGCGCCGGCCATCCCCATGCCGGAGGCCGTGCTGGCCGCCGATCTGGGCGGCCTCGGCCTCACGGGCGCGCGGATCGCCTCGCTCGCCGCCTGGGCCCGCTTCGCGGCCACGCCGGGGGCGCTCGACGCGCTGCGGTTCCAGCCGGGCGAAGCGCACGGCGTCCTTCTGGGTCTGCCGGGTTTCGGACCGTGGACCGCCTCGTATCTGGCGCTCCGGGGGCTCGGCGATACCGATGCCTTCCCGGCCGGGGATCTGGTGCTGCGGCGCGCCGCGGGGCTGGACGAGCGGGCGCTCGCCGCCCGGTCCGAGGCCTGGCGGCCCTGGCGCGCCTATGCGGCGCAGGCCCTGTGGCGGGTGCCGCCCCAACCCCTTCCCCGAACGTCGCATCGCCCCGTTTGCGTTCCCGCCGAGGAGGCATTTTCCCCATGACCGTTCAGACCTTCACTCACGCCCGCTTTGCCTCGCCCCTCGGCGATCTTCATCTCGTGCTCGACGGGGCGGCGCTGGTGGCGCTCGACTATCCCGGCTACGAGCCGCGGATGCTGCGCCTGCTCGCCCGCCGCTTCGCGGGCGCAAGGCTGGCCGAGGGTGCCGCGCCGGCGGCGGTGGCGGACGCCCTGGCGCGCTATTTCGCCGGCGATGGCGGGGCGCTCGGCGGCCTGGACCTGAGGCTCGGAGGGACGCCGTTCCAGCGCTCGGTCTGGCAGGCGCTGCGTGAAATTCCCTGGGGCGAAACGATGTCCTACGGCGGCCTCGCCGCAAGCATCGGGCGGCCGGCGGCGGTGCGCGCCGTCGGCCTCGCCAACGGCGCCAATCCGGTCGCCATCGTCGTGCCGTGCCACCGGGTCATCGGGGCGAAGGGCGCCCTGACGGGCTATGCGGGCGGGCTGGAGCGGAAGGCCTGGCTGTTGCGCCACGAAGGCGCCGCGGCTCAGTTGCCGGCGGTCTCGGCGGACGGCGCGGGCGAGACGACGCTCGCCGCATAGCGCTCCATCCGGTCGGCCAGTTCGCGGGCGGCTGCCGGGTCGGCGGCGCTGCCGTCGGCGATCGCGGCGCGCAGCTCTTCGACCGCGCGCAGGATGCGCAGCGCGATGTCGTCGAACACGCCGTCCCGGGTGTGGGCGTTCATGAAGCCTGGCCTTACGTCAAGTCAGCCTCCGCCGGACGCGAAGACGGCGGCGGGCCCGCTTGGGGTCGGGCCCGCCGCCGTCTTGGAAAAACGAGGGGAGGACTCGTTTTCACGACCGACGCGGCCCATTCGCCGCGCTGGTTTGTTTCAAATAGTATGCTGCAGCGCAGCATGAGGAGTGTGTTACCGCATGTAACGTGCGAAAATGGCCACTTGACGTTTCCCCGGACGGGCCCATCGTGCGGAGGTTCGCCTTTGAACACAAAGGCTTCGGGAATCCGGGCCATTCAATCGGCGGTCTTGGGGACGGACGGTTGACGAGCGGCGGCGAAGTGGCGCCCGACGAGGCGCGGCGCGCTCTTGAGCGCGTCCTGGTCAGTCCCGAGTTCGCGCAGGCGGCGCGGCTGAGCGATTTCCTGCGCCATGTCGTGACCGAAACCCTCGAAGGCCGGGCGGCGGCGATCAAGGGCTATGCGATCGCCGTCGATGTGTTCGGACGGCCCGCCGATTTCGACCAGTCGAGCGATCCGATCGTCCGGGTCGAGGCCAGCCGGCTGCGCCGGGCTCTCGCGCAATATTACCAAGGGACAGGCGAGGCCGACCCGGTGGTGATCGACCTGCCGCGCGGCGGCTATGTGCCGGCGTTCCGCCGGCGCGCGGCGGCGGAGCCCGCTGCCGCGCCGGTGGCGGACCTCGAACCCGGCGAAACCGTGGCGGCGCCGGCCGAGGGGCTGCGTCGCGCCGATCGCGATGTCGTGCGCTTCCGGATCGCGACGCTGGCGGCGCTCGGGCTCGTCCTCGCCGGGCTCGCCTATCTGATCTGGTCGACCCTTGCCGAGCGCCCCGCCGCCGCGCCGCCGCAGGCGGGACTGACGACGCGCGCGGTCGCCGTCGCCGATCTGGAGGTGCTCGGCCAGGCGCCCGGCGACGTCGCTTTCGCACGAAGTCTCGCGACGGCGTTGGTGACCGAGCTCTCGCGGTTCCACGATCTCGACGTGTCTGCGCTGGCGATAAGCTCTAACCCCCCGTCCGCAGGCTACATTCTGCGCGGCACCCTGACCCACGCCCCCCCCACCCTCCGCGTCACGCTTCAATTGGTTGAAGTGGTGGGGGGGCGGGCGGTTTGGTCGGAGAGTTATGAGCGGGAATACAAGGCCGATCAGCTGCTTGCGATCGAAAGCGACATCGCGCGCACCGCCGCCCGGGCGCTGGCACAGCCCTATGGAGCGATATACGCGCGCGAAATCGAGGCGATCGCCGGAGCCGACCCCGGGACGCTGACCGGCTATGCCTGTGTCCTGCTGACCTACGAATACTGGCGCAGCTTCGATCCGAAGGAGCACCTGGCCGCCCGCGACTGCCTGGAGCGCACGGTCGCCGCGATGCCGGGCTACGCCGCCGCCTGGCAGGCGCTCGCCTATCTCTATCTCGACGAGTATCTCTACAACTACAATGTCAGGCGGGGCGACACCGACCCTCGCGACCGCGGCCTGGCGGCGGCCCAGAAGGCGGTCGGCCTCGCCCCGACCGACGCGCTCTCCTACCAGTCGCTCTATGCGGCGCTGTTCGCCAAGGGCGACCTCGACGGCTTCCGCGCCGCCGGAGCCGAAGCGCTGCGGCTCAATTCGAACAACCCCGACATCGTCGCCGACTTCGGCGAGAAGCTGGCGATCGCCGGCTTCTGGGACGAGGGCCTGAAACTGGTGCGCCAGGCGATGGACGACAATCCGGCCCGCCCCGGCTGGTATCACACGGCGCTGGTGCTCGACGCCTATAACCGCGGCGACTACAAGGCGGCGCTCGCCTTTGCCGAGCGGATGCGGGCGCCGGATCACTACCGCTGGTGGTTCTATCTCACCATGATCTACGGCCAGATGGGCGATCGCCAGCTCGCCCTCCAGGCGGTGGAACGGCTGAACGGGCTCGATCCGGATTTCGGCCTCAACGCGCCGAGCGAGCTCGCGAAATGGGGCTATGCCCCGGCGCTAGTGGAGCGTTGTCTCGACGGGCTGCGCAAGGCGGGTCTGAAGATCGACGGCGAGTAGTATTTTATCCGGGCAAAATTGACTTATTTTACCCGGGCGATTATAGGGCGGCCATGTCCGACGCCGCTCCCCATCTTTCCGCTTTCGCCGCCGGCCGCCTGATCGCCAGCGGCCCGCCCGCCGCGACCGTCGCCGCCGCCCGCGCCCATCGGGCGGCATCGGGCGAGACGATCGTCTTCTTCGACGACGTCGCCGGGCGTGTGGTCGATATCGACGAGCGCGACCGGCCGGAGGCCGCCCCATCGGATTGCGGCGATGCGCCGCGCGGGCGCGGCCGGCCCAAGCTCGGCGTCGTGGCCCGCGAGGTGACCTTGCTGCCGCGCCACTGGGACTGGCTCGCCGCGCAGCCGGGCGGCGCTTCGGTCGCCTTGCGCAAGCTCGTCGATGCGGCGCGGCGCGACGGCGCGGAGGCGGACCGCATCCGCCGCGCCCGCGAGGCCGCCTATCGCTTCATGACGGCGCTGGCGGGCGACCGGCCCGGCTACGAGGCGGCGATCCGCGCCCTGTTCGCAGGCGACGGGCCGGGACTGGAGGCGGCCACGTGCGGCTGGCCCGGCGATCTGACGCGCCACATCCGCAGCCTGCTGGAGCGGTGAGATGACCGGCAAGGACATGCGCAAGGCGCTGACCCGCGCCTACAAGGAGACGAAGCCCGAGGCCGGGATCTATGCGGTCCGCTGCACCGCGACCGGCGCGGCCTTCGTCGGGCCGTCGCGCAACATCGCGCGCCAGCAGACGAGCCTCTGGTTCTCGCTGCGCAGCGGTTCGTTTCCCAATCCGGCACTGCAAGATCTCTGGCGGGCCGAGGGCGAGGCGGCGTTCGCGTTCGAGCCGCTGGAGGTCTTCCCGCCCGAGGAGCTGACGCCCTATCTTCTGGAGGCGAAGCTGAAGGAGCGCCTCAAGCACTGGCGCGCGGCGCTCGACGCCGCGACGGTGAGCGGCTGAGGCTTACGCCGCCCGCCGCCGCCGCTATAGTCCGCCCGCAGAAGAACGGGAGGATCACATGGCGCGACTTCAGGGCCGTTCGGCCGTCATCACCGGGGCGGCGAGCGGCATCGGGCGGGCGAGCGCACTGCTCTTCGCCGCCGAGGGCGCGGCGCTGGTCATCGCCGACCGGGCCGAGGCGGTGCAGGAGACCGCCGCGGCGATCGCCGAGGCGGGCGGGCGCGCCGTCGCGCTGACCGGCGATGCGGGCGAGGAGGGGTTCGTGGAGGGCCTCATCGCGCGCGCCGTCGCCGAACATGGCGGGCTCGACATCTGCTTCGCCAATGCCGGGATCACCGGCGGCATGACCGCCTTCCTCGACTGGACGCCGGCGCAATGGGCCGAAGTGCTGCGGGTCAATCTGATCGGGCCGTATCTGGCGGTGAAGCACGCGGCGAAGGCGATGATCCCGAACGGAAAGGGCTCGATCATCTGCACCGCCTCGGTCGCCGGCATCCGCTCCGGCGCCGGGCCGACGCCCTATTCGGCCTCCAAGGCCGGGGTCATCAATCTGGTGCAGACCGCCGCCAACGAACTCTACGGCACCGGCATCCGCGTCAACGCGATCTGCCCCGGCCTCATCGAGACCGGCATGACCAAGCCGATCTTCGACCAGGCGCGCGCCCGCGGCACCGATTCAAGGATCGGCCAGCTCAATCCGTTGACCCGCTATGGCCTGCCGCCCGAGATCGCCCATGCGGCGCTCTTCCTCGCCTCGGACGATGCCTCCTATGTCAACGGCCAGGCGCTGGCGGTGGATGGCGGGCTCTCGACTTCGCATCCCGTCGCGGGGCGCGCCAAGTGTTGAGGCGGGACGGGCCGATCATCGTCGCCATCGCCGGCGGCTCGGCTTCGGGCAAGACGACGCTGGCGCGCAGCCTGCGCGCCGCGCTGGAGCGCCACGGCGCGGCGATCGTGACGGAAGACTCCTACTACCTGCCGGCGGCGGCGCGGCCGGCCGCGGACCTCGCCACCTATAATTTCGACCGGCCCGAAACCAAGGAGTTCGCGCTGCTGCTGGATCATCTGCGGGCGGCGCGGGCGGGCGAGGGCTTCGACTGTCCGCATTACGATTTCGCCGTCCACGACCGCACGGACGAGACGATGCGCATCGAGCCGGGCGCGGTTCTGATCGTGGAAGGCATCCACAATCTCGGCCATGACGAGATCCGCGCGCTCGCCGATCTGACGGTGTTCGTGGAGGCCTCGGCGGATATCCGCCGGGCGCGGCGCATCGCCCGCGACGTCGCAGAACGCGGCCGCACGGCGCACGAGACGGCGCATCAGTTCGACACCGTGGTCGAGCCGATGCACCGCCAGCATGTCGAGCCGCTGCGCGGCCGCGCGGCGCGGGTGATCGTCAATCACGGGGCGATCGGCGAGATCGAGGCCGAGGCGCTGACGCTGGCCGCCGAAATCGCGGCGCTGCTGGCGGGCGAGGGCGGCTGAGGCCGGGCGCGGGCTTCAGGCGCGATGATAGGTGCGACGCAGCTCGGCGTATTCGCGGCCGCTGAGCGGGGCGCCGAGCGGCGCGTCGCGGCGCGCCGGGCGCAGCGCCAGCGCGAGGCCGGCAAGCGCCGACGCGGCAACCCAGGATGCGCCCGCGCCGGACGCCGCTAGGGCCGCGGCGAGGCCCGCAAGGGCGGCCGGCAGCAAAGCCTGCAGCGGGAACGTACGCAATTGTGTCGTCTCCTGTCGGCGG
>CALKVR010001360.1 GCA_938004815.1 uncultured Polyangiaceae bacterium
AGCCGGGGCTACGCCGTGCTGAGCACGAACTACCGCGGCTCGACCGGCTTCGGGAAAAAGTTCGTGAACGCGGCCGACAAAGAGTGGGCCGGCAAGATGCACGACGATCTCGTCGACGCGACGGCGTGGGCGACCAAGAGCGGCGTCGCCAAGGCCGACGCGACGGCGATCTTCGGCGGCAGCTACGGCGGCTACTCGGCGCTCGTCGGCCTGACGTTCACGCCCACGGAGTTCGCCTGCGCGGTCGACATCGTCGGGCCGTCGAACCTCGTGACGCTGCTCGAGAACATCCCGCCCTACTGGGCGCCGTTTCGGCCCATGCTGACGACCAAGCTCGCCGATCCCAAGACCGATGACGGCAAGGCCTGGCTCCTCTCGCGATCTCCGCTCTCCAAGGTCGATCAGATCCAGCGCCCGCTCTTGATCGGGCAAGGCGCCAACGACCCGCGGGTCAAGCAGGTCGAAAGCGATCAGATCGTCAAGGCCATGCAGGCGCGGAACATCCCCGTCACCTACGTGCTCTACCCCGACGAGGGACACGGCTTCGTGCGGCCCGAGAACCGCAAGAGCTTCAACGCCGTCGCCGAGGCGTTCCTCGCGCAGTGCCTCGGTGGTCCTTACGAGCCGGCCGGCGACGACTTCAAGGGCGCCAGCATCACCGTCCCGGCGGGCGCCGAGCAGGTCGTGGGTCTCAAGGACGCGCTCGGGTCGCGGGCTCCCTGACGGGCGCGAGCGTCGCCGCCGCTGCCGCGGTGACGGCGCGGCGATCGATCTTCCCCGTGGCGGTCCGCGGCAGCGCCTCGAGGACCGCGACGAGCCGCGGCCGCTTGAACGATGCGAGCCCGCTGAGAGCCGCGTCGCACACGGCGCGCGGCTCGACGCCGGCGTCGAGCACGAGCGCCGCCGCGACGACGTGACCCCAGACCGCGTCCGCAACGCCAAAGACGGCGACGTCGCGGACGCCGGCGACGGCGGCGAGCGCCGCCTCGACCTCGCTCGGGTCCACGTTCTCGCCCCCGGTCACGATCGTGTCGTCGGCGCGGCCAAAGACCGAGAGCACGCCGTCCTCGTCGATCGAGCCCTCGTCACCGGTGTCGAGCCAGGCCCCCGGCGCGAGCGGCGGAGCGCCGGCGTACCCCCGCATCAGCATCGGTCCCGACACCCAGATCGCCCCGCGCCCTCCCGCTCGCCGCGGTTCGCCGGCCGCGTCACGGATCTCGATGCGCGCCCCCGTGAGCGGTGCGCCGACGCGCACCGAGGCGAGGGCGAGCGTGCTCGTCGGGCGCTGAGTCGCGATCTGGGAGGCGGTCTCGGTGAGCCCGTAGGTAGCGAGGGCCCGAATGCCGGCACCCTGCGCTCGCTCGCGCAGACCGCGCGGGAACGCCGCGCCCCCCACCAGGATCGCGCGGAGCGTGGAGAGCGCGGCTCCAGCGCGGTGCTCGAGCGCAGCATGCAGCATCGCCGGAACGAACGACGCCAGGGTGACTCTGCTCGCCGCGACCCGGTCGGCGATCTCGGCCGGCTCGAAGCGGGGTGCGAGGGCGACCGCCGTCCGCGACGCGAGAGCGCGCGTCACGATCGAGAGGCCGCCGGCGTGCGCGAGCGGCATGGCCGCGAGCCAGCGATCGTCGGGACGAAACGGGAGGTTCTCGGCGTGGGCCCGCGCGCTCGCGGCGAGCGCGCGACGCTCCAAGAGGACGGCCTTGGGACGGCCGGCGCTGCCGGACGTGAAGAGCACCGCCTGGACCGCATCCGGCGGAGGCGACGGGCCGGCCGCGGGAGCGACGACCCTGGCGTCGGCGCGCGCCACCTCGAACGGATCGACGAGGACGACGTCCTCCTCCAGGAGCGAGAGGGCTCGCCGGCGCTCGGCCTCCGTCCACCGCGGGTGGAGTGGGACCATCGCGCGACCCGCCTCGAGGAGCGCGGCGATCAGGATCACCGTCTCCACGGTGGGCTCGGCCACGAACGCGACCGGCCCTGGGCCGCGCTCGGCGACGCAGAGCAGCGAGGCCGACGCCGCCTCGGCGAGGGCGCCGAACGTGAGCTCGCCGCGGTCCGAGACGACCGCCACGCGGTCCAGGGCCTCCCGCGCCGCCGCAAAGACGCTCAGCGCCTCCACAGCTCCCGACCCTGGAGGCTCTCGATCCGGTGATCCGACGCGAAGAGCGCTAGCCCGGCGTGGGGCGTCGCCCGCACCGCGAGGGGTGGCTCGGCCGAGAGCATCGCCGAACGCCAAGGCGGGAACGCGGAGAGCGCCCCGTGCTCGTCGAGCCCGGCCAGGTCGGCGCCGCCGGCGAGCGCCAGGGCGCCGCACGCCGCGAGCCCGACCGGTCCCTCGAACGCGTGCGTTATCGTAACTGATTTGTCATATTCACGCGCGCGGCGCGCGATCTCGAGGCTCGCCCGGAGCCCGCCCAGGAGCGTGGGCTTGAGGACGACGCCGGCGCAGCCGGGAGCCCGCAGGATCTCCTCGCGAAACGGCCCCGCCGCGAGCGACTCGTCGGCCAGCCAGGGGACGGGCCCGCTCGGGAGCGTCGCGAGCTCGGCGGCGGCGCAGGGCTCCTCCACCGCTTCGACGCCCACGTTCGCCATCCCCGCGAGCCACCGCGGCGCGTCGGCAGCATCGAGGGCGCCGCCGAGGTCGGCCCGGAGACGCACCGCAGGCCCGATCGCGTCGCGGACCTGCCGGAGCGCCTTGAGCTCGGCGTCGATATCGCGCCCCGCGAGCTTGACCTTCACCGCCGCCGCGCCTCGCCCGAGCGCGTCTCGCGCCCGCTCGACGAGGTCGGCCGAGCGCACGTGCTCCAAGAGGGCATTGACGATCACGAGCTCGCGCGGGCGGCCGAACGGCGCGAGCAGCCGAGCCGCTGGCTGCCCCGAGAGCGCGCCGACAAGGTCCGCGCACGCGGTCTCGAGGGCGAAGCGCGCCGACGGAG
>CALKVR010001361.1 GCA_938004815.1 uncultured Polyangiaceae bacterium
AACCTCCCGATCGCCCACCTACGGCAGACGGCCCGAGATCTTAGTCGCGCGGTGCAGAGCGACGAGGTACCGCACCTCGCGTCGAAGAACACGGCCATCGAGTGGGCGAATCTGATGGCGCGCATGAACCACGGCGCTGGCGGCTGGGACCCTTGGGCGGGCGACCACGGAAGCGCGAAGGCGAGACCCACCGGTGGGGCAGTCGCGCGCCCGGACCGCATCTTCAGTCCGGTGGATGACCCGTCGAACAGCAACGTCGACCCCGAGAGCGCGTCGATGCGCGACCTTGTCGACAACGATCAACGCAAGATGAACCCCAGCACCCATGGAATTCTAGAGGTCGACATCCGGGGTCCCAAGAAGTTCTCTCTGTACTCTCGGCGCGGATCTGGGATGCGGCTCAACGGCGTGGCCGCGCATGTCAAAGACCTGATCGCCAACCACCCGACGGTTGGCGATATCAGGATGAACAAGCTCGTGACGATCTATGGGGACGTGAGCATCGACCCGCCCGTCCCCGACAGCCGGTTCCTGATCACGGCCGACGGCTACATCCGCTCTTGGAGCACGTGGAGCGAAGACCAGCTGGATGCCGCCGCGAAGTTCGTCCAGGCTCTCTCACCCTCGGCGATCACGTGATGCGCTTCGCTACGCTCTCGCTCGTCTGCCTGGCGCTGGTGACCGTCGCCTGCGAGGCCTCGAAAGGCGAACTCCGCCGAGGGCCATGCGAGATCATGGCGGAGCACATTCGCCGTCGAGTCACCGCATCGGAGGCGGACCGAGCTCGCATCCTGGCAGGGGTCGAAGCTGCCACATCGGCCGCGAGCTACGCGCTCGCCGAGAGCGATCTGCGTGCGACCCACTCCGCCGCCTTCCGCCTCGGGGGACGCTGCCTCACGCCTCGGATCACGGTCGAGTGTCTCGTCGGCGCACCGCCACGTTCCAGTGCCGATGTCGAGACGTTGTACGCGCGTCCCCGTACGCTCGCCGATGGCTTCGCTGGCAGGGGACCCTGCGCGAACACGGAGCGCCACGCCGTATCCGAGCTGTGCAAGCGCTTCGGTCAGCAACTGCAGATGGAGGCCAGCACGACCGAGATCCCGCAGGTCATCGACATGTGGGCCGGCGACAACCCGGACGACGACCTCACTAGCTCCCAGCGTTCCGCGCAGGACCGCGTGAGCGAGTGGCGAGCATTCCTTGATTACGCACGCGAGCTCGTTCCCGTCTGCGTCGCCCAGCGGGCTCGTGCAACCTGCACCGACGTTGGCGGGCGGGTGACCACCGCGCCCCCGAGGGAGATTCTCGATGGGATGATCCGGCTCGGCAGGGCATTCGAGCGCGGTACGGATTGCAGCGCGAATCCGTGAGGTCACAGCCGCGCCCGGAGTGCTGACGGGGCATCTGGCGCCACGGCCGTCGAACGCCTCGAGTTCAGCCAGGACCACATGGCCATATCACGACTCTCTCGGGGTTCCCGTGCCGCGAGAAACCCGGCGCACCCGACGGACATGGACCGGCGGGCTCATCGGCGCCAGCACGCGGATTTCGACGGCGAATCCCGTTGCAAGGGCGCTGACCGGCCCCGTTTCCGGCGCGGCAGGCTACACTTCCCACCGTTCCGGTCGATTCGGGAGACCGACTCATGAGTGGCCCCTCCGCCATCGGCATCCTCGGCGTCGGCGCGTCCCTGCCGACCGAGGTGCGCACCAACGACTGGTGGAAGCCCGAGGTCGTCGCGCGCTGGATGGAGGGTCGCGCCCGCCAACTCGCGGCGCTGCGCGACGCGCCGGAGCCATCGAGCGAAGGGGGCGCGCGTGTTCATCGTGCAATCTTGGAGCTCGGCGGCGACCCTTTCCAGGGCTCGCGCGAACGACGCATCATGCCGCCAGGCGCGACGTCGTACGATCTCGAAGAGGCGGCCGCGCGCGACGCGCTAGACCGTGCAGGGGTGCAGCCGCGGGAAATCGATCTCGTTCTCACACACACGGTGGTGCCCGAGTATCAGGTCCAGAACGCTGCGTGCATCCTTCATCAGCGACTGGGGTTGCCGGCCCGCTGTTTCACGATGCAAGCCGATGCGACGGCGTTCTCGTTTCTCGCCCAGCTCCGCATCGCGCAGCAGCTCATCGCGACAGGACAGGCCCAGAAGGCGCTCCTCGTCCAGTCATGCGGCGCTACGCGTATCCTCGACGTCGAGCATCCGTTCGCGCCGCTCTTCGGCGACGGCGCCACCGCGACGGTGGCGGGAGAGGTCGAAGCGAACCGCGGAATCCTGGCCGCCGATATCCGCTGACGCTCGCCGCCACCGTACCGTCGGGATGCTGGTACGACGCCGCTCGCCCGCTTCTCCACTCGCCTGATCCTGCCGGCGGTCACCAGGTCTTCGTCTCGATCCCTGATCAGGCGAGAGAGGTGGTCGACGAGGTACTCGAGCTGGCCGGTCATGACCGCGCTGACGTCGCGTTCTTCGCGTCGCACCAGGGCACGCCGTGGGTTCGAGAGATCGTGCAGGATGTGGCTG
>CALKVR010001362.1 GCA_938004815.1 uncultured Polyangiaceae bacterium
CGACGACAAGCGCACGGCCGAGGCCCTCATCGCGGGCATCGACGCCCTCTCCGAGACGCTCCGCACCACCCTGCTCCTGGTCTGCCTGGACGGCCTGTCCCATGAAGAGGCGTCTCAGGTCCTGGGCGCCCCCGAGGGGACCATCGCCTGGCGGGTTCACGAAGCGCGGCGCAAGCTGAGGGCGTTCCTCGCCGAACGCGGTTTGGGAGGCGAAGTGGAATGAGCAAGCGCGTGGATCCCGACCAGTGGCTCAAAGCTTCCGCGGTGCCGGCGTCGTCGCTCGCCGACGACGCCGCGTGGGATGCGCGAGCCGAATCGATCGTCAAACGAGCGGTCGCGGCGGCTCCTGCCGCCGATATCGACGCCGTCCTCGCCCCCGTATCGCTTACGCCCGAACAGGGCGAACCCAAGAATCCTTCTGCAGCACCCGTCATCGTAGGAGCCATGAGCATGTCTGACAGCGACAACAGCGACCCCAAGGGGTCCAGCCCGCCGATGTCCCAGCGATCCTCGGTCGGTCCGCAGAGTATGCGCGGGCGTCCTTCGCTGAAAGAGCTCGCCGAGCGCGTGTCGAAGACGCCGCCCCCGTCGTCGGTGGTTCCGGCCCCGCGTGACTCTGCGGTCCCGCCCCCGAGCGCGGCCCCGAGCTCCCTCGGCGCGCTCGCGCAGCAGGTCATCAAGGCCGGCGTGACGCCGCTGCCCAAGCCGGCGCCGTCGTCGCCCCCTGCCTCGACCGCCACGCCGCTCTCCGTCGGGAGCGCGCCGCCTCCGTCGATGCCGCCCGCCTCGGTCGCGCCCGCATCGACGGCCGCGCCGGCCTCCGCTGTCGCGCCGGTGATCCCGATCACGGCCGCGAAAAAGGAGGAAGAAAAGAAGGGCAGCGGCTTCGCGGGGATCGCGATCGCCCTCGTCGGCGTCGCAGCGGCGGCGGCCATCTTCTTCTTCCTCCAGCGCGACGCATACAAGTCGAAGCCCGATGAGCCGGTCAAGCAGGCCGAGGCTCCCGCCGCCGAAGAGCCGAAGAAAGACGAGGCGGCCGAGGCACCGCCCCCCGAAGCTCCGCCGAGCGAAGATGACGGTTCTGTCGACATCGACAACCTCGCCGAGGCCTCGGCCGAGCCCGAGGCCCCGCCGCCGCCTACAGGAGGCGGCGCCGTCGCCCCCACCTCGACCGCGGTCGCCGATCTCGGGCCCGGCAAAGAGGGGCCGACCAAGGTGAACGCCGACGGCACCCTCGACGAGGCGATGCGTGACGCCGCTGGCGTCGATGGCGGCACCGCCGCCGCCACCCCCGCCGCCGAAGACGAGAACCGCCCGAAGAACATCCCCGATCGCCCGCCGACGGGCGCGGTGACGGCGGCCGTCGGCTCGGTCATGGGCGGCGCCAAGGCGTGCGTCGCCGGTGCCGACGAGCCCTCCAAGGCGACGATCACGTTCGGCTCGTCGGGCGCGGTCAAGTCGGTCTCCGTCGGTGGCTGGGCCGCGGGCAAGCCCGCGGCGTCGTGCATCCAGAACGCCCTCAAGGGCGCGAACGTCGGGCCGTTCTCGCAGCCGACCTTCGTGTTCGGCGTGACGATCCGGCCCTGACGGCTCGGCTACTGCGCCAGCATGCAGAACATCTCGTACGCCGCGACGGCGTCGCCCCAGCCGTAGGTGTCGATCCAGGCGCCCCAGTAGGCCTCGTCGCTGCAGTGGTCCCACGGGTCACCCCAGCCGCCGGGGTCACCGCCGCCGCCGAGGTAGCAGTCGCTGGGACAGCTGCTGCTGTCCTCGCTGACGAGATCGCAGACGCCGTCGCCGCAGACGCCCTCGCAGCCCGGGGTCGCCGGCGGGCAGTCGTAGTTGCAGATGCAGGTGCTGCCGCCCCCGCAGTCGGTCGCGCAGCTCCATTCGTCTTCACCGAAGTCGCACCAGCCGTCGCCGCAAGTGGCGCTGCCGCAGTCGTACGGGCACGAGCCATCTTCTTCGTGGATCGAGCAGAAACCGTCACCGCACCAGCCGCAGTCTGCCGGACAAGTGTCGAGCTCCGCCGGGTAGTCGCAGACGCCGTTGCCGCACGTGCCGGGCGTCGTGCACTCGCAGGTGTCGGGGTGCTGGGTCTGCCCGGGGCAGCCCGGAATGCACACGCAGATCATTCCGGTCCCGCCGGTGTGCGACGGCATCCTGCCGGGCGGACAGGAGAAGGGCGGCGAGCAGTCGTCGGGGCAAGTCTCGTGGGTCTCGGCGCCGTTGCAGAGGTCGTCACCGCAGGCGGGTGCGCAGTTCTCGTCGGTGTCGCCGTCGCAGTCGTCGTCGATGAAGTTGCACGCCTCTTCGGTAGGGCCGACGAAGCCCTCGCACCCGCCCCATTGGTTGTTCTGGCAGGTGCTCGTCCCGAGGTGGCACGCGTCCTCGCCGATGACAGTCTCTTCGGTGAAGCACGCGCCGCCGGCGGGCCGGCACGATCGCGTCTCGCCGTTGTTGCAGCCCATGTTGCCCGGCGTGTTCACGTAGCCGAGGGCGCTGATGATGAACCCCATGTCGAAGCCGGCGTAGGTCTGCCCGGGCTGCGACGGGCCGCACGCAACGTTGTCGGTGCTGCCGATCGTCCCGATGATGCGTCCGGCCGCGTCGAGGACGGGG
Source organism: uncultured Polyangiaceae bacterium (assembly GCA_938004815.1). Taxonomy (GTDB): domain Bacteria; phylum Myxococcota_A; class Polyangia; order Polyangiales; family Polyangiaceae; genus Xiheicaenibacterium. The sequence goes on from CALKVR010001362.1 coordinate 2,623, forward strand.
CCGCCGCTGTCGCCGCCGCAGACGACGCGGTCGGTGGTGATGAGATCGGGCCGGGCCTCGACGATCGTCGCCGATTGGCATCGCTGGGTGTTGGTCGCCGGATCGTTCGGCGCCGAGCCGAAGCCGATCAGGGTGACGGGATTGCCGGCCTGCGGCGTCGTGATCCGAAACTGCGCGTAGGTCGCCCCCGGAATCGGGGTGGCGAGCCGCACGACCGCGAGGTCGACCTCGGGGAGGTGGGTGGTGTCATCGTAGTCGTCGTGGATGAGGTAACCGACGGCGTCGACGTTCCCTTGCTGGCAGGCGTTGCCGCCGACACCGTAGGAAATCTCGGCCGCCGGGATCATCTGCCCGTTGTCGTGGAGGCAGTGCGCCGCAGTGAGCACGGCTTGTGGCCCGATGAGGATGCCCGTGCACGACCCGCCGCTGCCTCGCGACATGTAGACGACGGAAGGGTGGTTGCACGGCGTGCCGTCGTTGAGGGGCGGTGGAGGAAGCGGCGGATCGGTGGGCTCGGGGTCGCCTGCCTCGAGCGCCTGCTCGGCGGAGCCGAGAGGTAGGTCGGCGGTTTCGTCGGCGGTGCAGGCCGAGAGCGCAACGCCCAAGAGGGCGACGAGCGGGGTGGTCGAGGAGCGGCGATGAATCATCGGATGGAAAGCCTCCGGTGATGGCTACGCCGGCCCCCGGGCCGCCTTTGCGCTCGCCGCTGCTCTCACCCCGCGAGGCACTTGGCTGTAGGCTTCGGCCCGATGACGATCGATCAAGAGGCCGAGCGCCTTCGCCGCGTTCGAGAGCGCGCGTTCTACCTCTCGCTGGCGCGCCCGGCGCCGCCAGACCCGGTCGCCGACTGGATCGAGGCCGAAGCGCTCGAGGCGGTCGCAGAGGCAGCTTCGGTCGAGCCGCCGCCTGCGCCCGAACCGCCTGCGCCGGAGCCGCCTGCAGCAGAACCGCCTCCGCCAGAGCCGCCCGCGCCAGCACCGCTCGATCGGCTCGGCCGCGATCTCCGAGAGCTCGCCACCCGCCTCGGGACCGAGGAGCACGCGCGGCTCAGCGATCTCCTCGCCAGCACCACCGCCGACCCCGTTGAAGCCGAGATCCGCCGGGACGTGGCGGCGACGCGGATCCACCTGCTCGCCGCGGTTGCGCGGCGCGACTGTCTGCAGTCGGTAGGCGCGCGCGCGGCGCGAACGGTCGCGCGTGCAGAGCCGTATCGCTGCACGATCGGACCGAAGGGCGTCTCTCTCTCCGTCGAGGTGCAGCCCGAGCTGGGCTCGGGGCTCTACGCGCTTCGGACCGAGGTCGACGCGGTGATCCGGCGCGCGGCCTCGGCGCGCGAGGCCGCCTGGCAGAGCACCATCTGGTTTCGCGGTGAGCTCGCCGGCGACCGGCGCCCGACGACCGCCGACGGGCTCGCGGCGCTCGAGGCCGAGCTCGGCGCGTCGCCGTCACCGCCGCCGGGCGCCGTCGTGCTCGCGATCGGCAACGCCGCCTTCGACGTGCTCGTCGCCGAAGCGAACGCGGAGAGCTCGACCAACCTGGCTCGTCAGATGTTGCCCTCGTTCAAGAAGCTGCTCGAGACCCGAGCCAAAGACGATGTCCCGTTCTTGATCGCGACGGTGCGGTTGCCGCTCGCGCGGGGAGAAGCCGAGACGGCCCCGCCGCCGATCCTCGAGCTCGTCGCGAAAAAGGCGTCCGCGGGCGCGGCGCTGCTCGCCAACTCCGCGTCGTCGCTCTGGCTCGGCTTGCTCGAGCTCGACATGCGGGCGGAAGACCCGCGCATGCGGCTCGTGATCCGCCCCGCCGCGAGCTGGCCGCTCCCCTACCGCGACCTCGCCGCCACCCTCGACGCGGCCATCGCGGTGCTCTAGGGGGTGCCCCTAGTTCGGCTCGGGCTGGCCCCGACCCTCGCTGACGCTCGCAAGTGAAGGCCGGGTCAAGCCCGAGCCTCACGGCTCCGTGTGGTCCACCCCTTCGTTGCTGATCGGGCCGACCTTCGGTCGGACTAGCTCGCGCGCAGCCCCCGCCGCGCGCGGACGGTCGTAGACGGTCTACTTCGAAGCGGGCTTGGTCGACTTCAGTCGACCCTTGAGCCGCGAGGCGCGGCCCTGGGGGATGACGCCCTTCTTCGCAGCGACATCGAGGGCGCTCTCGGCATCGCGGACGAGTTGGGCAGCGCCGTCGCCGCCGGCCTCGGCCGCGGCGCGTGCGCGCTTGAGGACCGTGCGCAGGGCACTCTTGGCGGCGCGGTTGCGCTCGGTGCGGGTGATGCGCTGACGGTTGCGCTTCTCGGCGGATGCGTGGTTGGCCATTGCTCTTCTCTACTACTTCTTCTTGGTCTCGGCGGCCTGCTGGGCAGTAGGCTGCGCGGCGGGCTTGGCGTCGGCGGCGGTCGCCGAGTACCCCTCGGGGTGGATCGGGAACGCCGGCGTGCCGTGCGCGCGGTTGTAGCGCTTGCCTTTGGTGCCGCAGGTGCGCGCCTTGCGATGGCGGATACGGGAAGATTGCTGCGTCGCGGAGACCATGGGGAGGCGCACATTAGTCCGGTCCGAAAACCTGTCAAGCTGCGCAAAAACCCCTCAGCTCGGGCGCCCGTTCGACCCGACCTGCCCACGCAGCTCGTCCCTGAGCCGGGCAGCCAACGGGCTCGGCTCGGGCCGGGGGACATCGCCCTCTGGCGCGGCTTTTTCGGCCAGAAGCATGGCGAGGAGGGCCTCCATGACGCTCGCCCCGCCGGCCTGACCGGCCCCGCCACCCACCACGACCCGGGGGACGACGTCGACGCCGCTCTTCTCGATGGCCTCCGAGAACCGGGTGAGGACCTTCTGGGTGAGCTGGAGCTGGGGCCCGCCGTAGGCCCGAACCTGCTCCTCGATGGCCATGGCCTCGGCGACGCCGACCCGGGCCGCACGCTCGGCCTCGGCCTCGGCCATCCGCCGAACACGCTCGGCCTCGGCGTCGGCGAGCGCCTTGATCTGCGCCGCCTGCTGGAGCGAGCGCTCGTACTCGGCGCGTCCGTGGTTCTTGTGCACCGCGATGCTGAGCTCGCTCTCGGTGATGTGGCGCTGCTGCTCGGCGCGGGCCTCGGCCTCGCGCAGCTCGCGCTCCTTGACCGCGGCGATCTCTTGTCGCGCGTACGTCTCGACCTGCTCGGACGCGATCTGGCGCATCCTGAGCTGGCGGAGGATCTCTTCGATGTGCGTGTCGCCCTGGCTCGAGGCAGGCGTGCCGATGAGGACCTCTTCGAGCTCCAGGTTGTAGCGGCCGAACTTCGCCTTCATCTCGTCGCTGGCCGCCTCTTGGATGTTGCTGCGCTCTTGGAGCAGCTCGATCAGCGTGCGCGTCTGGCCGACGTTCTTGAAGTACGCGGCCACCATCGGGTCGAGCGTCTGCTCGACGAGGCGCTTCACGTCGCCGAAGCGCTGCACGACCAGCGGCGCCTTGCGGTAGTCGATGTGGACGACGACGCTGAGCGGGAGTGACGGCTCGAACGCGTCTTTCGTGATGAGCGACACCTCGGACAGGTTCTCGTCGAAGCGATGTGCGCCGACCTCGCGCTTGTTCCACTTGAGGATGAAGTTGGTGGTGGGCACCATCACGACGTTGCCGGCGTAGGTGTTGAACGCGTATTTGCCCGGCAAGAGCGGCTCGTTCCAGACGCCGCGCCGGCCGCGCTCGACGAGCTCACCGTGCTTGTACTCGACGCCCGAGAGATCGCTGCCCGCGCCGCCGGTGTAGCTCACGACGACGCCGACCGTGCCGACCTCGACGATCGTCTTCTTCACCCGCTCGACGGTGGAGAACAGGCGATTCAGGTAGTACGTGCCCTCGACGAGGACCTGGAGCTGCCGCCCCCGGCGCCCGCCGGCGGCGAGGAAGCGCTCGGGGTCCTGAAACGAGTTGTGGTAGAGCGCCGGCTCGCGCGGGTCGTCGCCGACGATCGGCGCGATCAGCTCGCCTTGGCCGAGCGCGGGGCCGTCGTGGACGGTGACGACGCCGAGCACGTCTTCTTCGCCCTGGATGACGAGAGGGCGGAACCCGTCGCGCTCGCCGATGAGCGCCTGCATCCGGCCGAACAGCGGGACGTCGTCGCTGTCGAGCTCCATCAGGTACATTTTCTCGGCCGTGATCACGACGAACTGCGCGAGGTTGAGGGCGTAGGTACCCTCGCGGAGCACGCGGCGCTGGGGGCCGCGCTGGCCTCCGCTCTGGAGGAACGTGGTCACGTCCTGGAACTGATCGCAGGCGACGTCGCGCGCGAGCGCCTGGTGCGGGTGGAGCGGCACCCCGTCGCGCGCAAATACGTAGCCGATGCGACCCTGCGGGATCGTCACGAGCGGCGCGGTGCGCACGCGGTACACGAACGGCATCAACCAGTGGAGCCCGCCGCGCAGGACGTGGGGCTGAAAGCCGGCCTCACCCTCGAGGGCGATGAGGCCGCGCTCGAGCGAGCCCGACGCCGAGAACCGCTTCTCGACGACGCCGATGCGGTCGTTCTTGATGTAGCGAACGCCGAGCAGAAAAAAGAAGAGGAGCGCGCACGCTCCCGCCAAAAGCCCCATCGGCCACATGACACCTGTCTCCTTCGGCTCGCGCGCCGGTGGGGGCGCGCTGCACGTTGGAAGAGATCTGGTGGCGGCCCCTCCCCGTGCAAGGTCGTGCGCACCGAAATCGGATCGCCTGCGGCCGACTCGGCCGCGCCGCGTCAAACCACCGCTCGCGGCGCCGGACCTGCGGAGCGCTCCGCGGGTGCGGCGGCCGCTCCGCACCCGCGGAGGACTGAATTGTCGGGGCATTTCACGTCCAGGGGCCTGGCACTCCGGTTGCGATAGGGCCTGCCATGAGAAACAGGGCCACGATCGCTCTCGTGGTCGCAGCCGGCATCGCCGCTGCGATCGGATGCTCGGGCGCGCCTTCGTCGACGTCCGGCCCCGACGCGGGACCGGCGGCAGCGGCGCCGGCGTCTCACCCGGGCAGCGCCGCCATCGACGGCGCGCTCGACAAGGTGTGGGCCGACAAGGGCCTCACCGCCAGCGCCGATATCGACGACGCCACGTTCCTTCGCCGCGTGACGATCGACCTCGTCGGGCGCATCCCCACCGGCGCGGAGGCGTCGGCGTTCCTCGACGACAAGGCCGCCGACAAGCGCGCGCGCGCGGTCGACCGGCTGCTCGCGAGCCCGGAGCACGACCGCCACCTCGCGCGCACGTGGGAGCGCATCCTGCTCGGTGAAGAGACGAAGGCGCGCCTGGTCGACCGCGCCGCGTTCCGCCGGTACCTCGAGCGCCGCTTTGCCGAGGGCGCGAAGTGGGACGAGCTCGTCCGCGAGATCGTGACCGCCGAGGGCAAGACCAGCCTGGGCGGCAGCTACAAGCGCGGCGCCCAGCTCGTCGACGACGAAGGCCGCGGCGCAGAGGAGAAGGCGGAGGGCGTGAGCGGCGCGGCGAACTACTACATGCGCTTCGCCAAGAGCCCGCAGGACCTCGCCGGCACGACGTCGCGCGCCTTCCTCGGCGTGCAGATCCAGTGCGCGCAGTGCCACGACCACAAGACCGAGGCGTGGAAGCAGACCGACTTTCAGTCGTTCGCCTCGACGATGAGCCGCGTCCGCATCGAGCCGGTCGAGCGCGAGAAGGGCATGATGGCCGTCTTCGAGGTGAAGGATGTCGCGCGCGCGCCGCGGCGCATGCTGCGGGACGACGAGCTTCGCGCGATCGTGGAGAGCACGCCGCGCGCCCTCGACGGCACCGACCTCTCGGGGAGCGACGATCTGCGCGGCGCCCTCGCCGACTGGATGACCAACGACGGGAACCCCTGGTTCTCCAAGGCGATCGCGAACCGCGTCTGGGCCGAGCTCATGGGCCAAGGCCTGGTGGAGCCGGTCGACGACTTTCGCGAGAAGAACCCTCCCATCGTGCCCGAGGTGCTCGACTTGCTCGCGGACGGCTTCGAGAAGAGCGGCCACGATCTCGACTACCTCTACCGGACGGTCGCGCTCTCGCGGGCCTACGGTCGCGCGGTCGCCGAGGGCAAGGGCTCGCCGCGTGACGCGCTCTTCTCGCGCGCTGGGTTGCGGCCTCTCGCCAGCGATGTGCTCCTCGACTCGGTCTTCATCGCCACCGACCTCGACGCGCTCCTCGAGGACCGCGCGCCCGAGCGGGCCGAGATGGCCAAGGCGCTCCTGCGCCGGCAGCTGCGGTTCGTCTTCGAAGAGGACACCGAGTCGAACGGCGAGTCGTACGACGGTACCCTCCAGCAAGCGTTCTTCTCGATGAACGGCGCGCTGCCGCTGGCTGCGACGGCGGTCGCGCCCGGTACGGTGCTCGCCGGGATCTCCGATAAAGATGACGAATCAGTCATCAATGAGCTGTGGCTCCGCACGTTCTCACGCCGGCCCGAGGCGAGCGAGCTCGCCGACGCGAAGGCGTTCCTGGCCGCGCCGCACGCCGGGTCGGACGACGAGGGGCGCGCCGGCGAGCGTCGCAAGGCGAAGAAGGCCGGAGCGAAGGCGAAGGGCAAAGGCAAGGGCGCGGGCAACCTGGTGCCACCTGCGGCGCTTCGCTCGCAGGCCGACACCGACCGCGAGCGCGCGCTCGAGGATCTGTTCTGGACGCTGCTCAACGCGTCCGAGTTCAACTTTCGGAGGTAGTCCCGTGGCGACCGACAAACCCATGATCAATCGACGAAGTCTGCTGACCTGGGGCGGCGCCGGCGTCGCCGCCTCGCTCCTCGGCCGAACCCTCGGCGCGCCCCGTCAGGCGATGGCCGAAGCTGGCAAGGCCCCCGCCGTGAAGAGCTGCATCGTCCTCTGGATGCAGGGTGGCCCCAGCCACATCGACACCTTCGATCCCAAAAAGGCGACCGGCGGCTCGGCCAAGGACCGCGCCACCAAGGCGTCGGGCGTCCGTATCTCCGAGCACCTGCCGCTCCTCGCCGACCACATGGACAAGGTCGCGCTCGTCCGCGGCATGACGAGCAAAGAGGGCAACCACCAGC
>CALKVR010001363.1 GCA_938004815.1 uncultured Polyangiaceae bacterium
ACGCCAGTCGCCCCGCCGTCGGCGCCAGTCGCCCCGCCGTCGGCGCCAGTCGCCCCGTCGCCGTCCCCCGCTCCTCCTCCTGCGGCCGAGCCCGTCGAGATTCCGACCGGTGTTCGCGCCGAGGTCATCGCCCGTGTTCGGGCGGGCGAGGCGCTGCTCGGCATGAACCTCGCCGGCGCCGACCTTTCGGGTCTGGACCTGAAGGACGCTCGGCTCAGCGACGCCGATCTCGCGGGAGCCAACCTGGCTCGAGCAAAGCTCGCGGGAGCGAAGCTCGTCGGCGCGAAGCTCGCGGGCGCGGACCTGACGGCGGCGAGCTTGGGCGGCGCCGACCTCTCGCGCGCCGATCTCTCTCGCGCGGTCCTCGACGACGCGCGGCTCGAGGCGGCCGATCTGTCGGACGCGGTGCTCACGATGGCGTCTGGTGAGCGTTCGCAGCTCGCCGGCGCCCGCTGCGAGCGCGCCAACTTTGCCCGCGGCAAGTGGATGAACGCGATCTTCGACGGCGCCAAGCTCGCTCACGCCGACCTCACCGGCGCGCGCGTCGACGCGGCCACGTTTCGGGCCGCCGATCTGACGAGCGCGCGGCTCACCGAGCTCGTCGGTGAGGACGTGAGCTTGTCGCAGGCCAGGCTCGATGACGCGACGCTGACCGGCGCGACCCTCCCCGGCGCAGATCTGACCGAGGCGTCGTGCGACCGGTCGGCGTGGGAGGGGGCGGAGATCGATCGCGCCTGCCTCGATGGCTGCAGCCTCAAAGGCGCCAAGATGTCGCGGACGAGCCTGATCGCGACGACGGCTCGCGGAGCCATCCTCGATGAGGCCGACGTCTCGAACGCGGTCGCCGAGGGCATCGATCTGACCGACGCGAGCCTAGAGAGGGCGAACATGCGCCAGACGAAGCTCGCCGGGGCCAAGCTCGGCGGCGCTCGTCTCGCGGCGGCCAACCTGCAGCGGGTCGTTGCCGGCGACGCCGACTTTCAGCGGGCCGACCTCTCCGGTGCGTCGCTGCGACTCGCCAACCTGCGCGGCGCAAACCTCGCTGGGGCGACGCTCGACGGCACCGATCTCCGCGACGCGAACCTGATGGGCGCGCGCCTCACGGGCGTCGATCGATCCAAGGCGAAGCTCGCCGGCGCGAACCTCAAGGACGTCGACGAGAGCTAGAAATTGCCGCGCACGCCGGCGTAGCCGGGGCCTATGTCGACCTGAACCGGCAGGGCGCCCACCTCGGCGCTGGCCTCACCGCTGCCGCCCGACGCCAGGTCCACGATGAGGAGCGTGGCGCCACCGGCGAGGCCGACGGCGCCGACGATGAGCCCGATGTTGGCGATGAGCTGCTGTTGTTCGCCCTTGTCGATCGTCTCGAGATCGGCGGCAGACGAGCAGCGCCCGCCCGGTTGCGCGGAGCACTTGTCTTCGACCTCGCTGTACGTCGAGAGCGACAGGCCACCCGCGACGCCGAACGTGACCATGCCCGCGACGCCGACGCCGCCGAGGACGAGCGCGCCGATCATCAGCCCGGAGACCCCGCCGCCATCCTCTTTCTCGGGCGGCGGCGGCGGCGGGACGTCGACCTTGGGCTCCGCGACGGCGAGGTCGAGCGTCTTTCGCTCGCCCTTGCCGAGGGTGAGCTTCTCGGACACCGCGGGCATGCCGTCGGTCTCGAGCAAGACGTCGACGGGGCCGGGATCGAATGGCAACTGCTTGCCCCAGTCGTCTTTCGGGACGCTCACGCCACCGACGCTGAGACGAGTGGACTCTTTGGCGTTGGTCACGTTCACGGTCAACACCGAGATCTTGTTGCCGACCTCTTCGATCTCGACCTTCGCGCTGTCGCGCGTCTGGCCGTACTTCTCGGGCTTTGCGTCGGCCTCGACGATGACGCGCTGGAACGTCTTGAACGCCTGCTTGGGGTTGCCCATCTCGTTCTCGCACCGCGCGATGTAGAGAAGCGAATTGGGGCTGGCGACGGTGTCGTACGACGTCTTGAACTGTTCGAGCGCGAGCGGGTACTTCTTTGCCTGAAAGAGGCGCGTCCCGGTCGTGAAGGCGTCGGTTGCCTTTTTTACTTCTTTGGGGCTGGGGGCAGGCGCGCCGCTCGGTGGCGGGGTCGCGGGCTGTTGAGCCGCTGCAGGAACGGCGGTCGCGGCGATGCAGGCTGCGGAAAGCAGCGCCAGTGCTCGACAGTGGAGAGTGATCAAGGTCTCGGCTACCCGTCAGATGGTGGTGGGGTTGTGCTTCTTGGGCGGAGGCTTGGGCTTGCCCGTCGGAGGCTTGCCGGTAGGAGGCTTGCCGGTCGGGGGCTTCCACGCGGGCGGCTGGGTGGGCGTCGGGGTCGGCGCAGCCGTTTCGACCGGTGCGGCGCTCTCGCTGGCTGCAGGCGCCGCGCTCTCCTCCGGCGAAGCCGTCGCCGTCTCGGCTGGAGCGGGCGTCGGCGCCGGGTCGACCGGTGGCGGCGCAGGCGTCGCGGTCGGCGCTGCTTGGGTGGGGGCCGGCTTGGCGCTCGGTGGCGGCGCCGTCGTCTCGGGCCCGCGCATCGACTCGATCAGGAGGATGATGGCGATACCGACGGCCACACCCACCCCGATGAGGATGGC
>CALKVR010001364.1 GCA_938004815.1 uncultured Polyangiaceae bacterium
AACGATGGTGCGCTGGCCTGGCGCCCGGTGCCGAAGGTCAGCGCCGACACCGCCATGCCCTCACACTGGCCGCCGTTCATCGCGCGGTTGATCATGAACGCCCACTCTTCGGCCGCAGGCGTGAGCTTGCAGTCGACGGTCTTGACCTTCTGCTTCAGGCACGCTTTGCGCCCGAAGAGCTTGACCATCACCGCTTCGTTCACGACGGGCGGCGTGAGCGGGAACTTGCCGCCCGTGTTCCGGAACGAATAGCCGTGCTTGTCGGGGCGAAAGCCGGTGTCCGCGATGATGCCGTCCTTGGGCGTTTGCGCGCCGTCGTTGTTCGCCTCTTCGCCGTCTTTCTCGTCACCGTCCTTGGCGTCGGCGTCGGTCGACCTGCTGCTCTTCTTCTTCTTCTTTTTCTTCCTGTCGTCGTCGTCGTCGTCGTCGTCGCGCGACGTCTTTTTCTCTTTCTTGCCGAGGATGTCGGCGAGGTCGACGCACGCGGTGGCGGTCGATGCAAAGAGGACGAGAGCGAGCAGGGTTCGAAGTTTGGGCATAGTCGGCCTGGAGAATACGAGGGCGCCGTTGGAAATCTGCCCCCGGTCAGACGCGACCATGCCCCAGGTATGCAAAAGCGCCCAGGAAAACCTGCGTCTCCGCCCCCGATCGACAACCGATCGGCGACGGATGCCTACATTGGCGCCCACCGTACGCGCGCGGTCAGGGGGCGTGAGATGAGCCGTCGAATACCCGCGAAGAAGGAGGCGAGAGCCGGCGGTGGCGCCGGGCCCCGTTGCTACCGGGTGCGCTCGCCAGAGTGGTGTTCGACTCACCCCGCCTCCGCCCCGTGCGCGGGGGCCGAAGCGGGAGAGGCGGTCAGGTGCCGCCAGCGCCGCCGGCGCCGCCGCTGCCCCCGGCGCCGCCCGTGCCACCACCACCGCCGCCGCCCGTGCCGCCGCACTCCGCGTACGGCTCGCAATCATCGCACACACAACCCTCGTAGATCGTGTTGCACACGTCGTTGTCCAGACACGGCTTGGTGCTGAGGCAGTAGTCGTCGGCGATACAGTCGTCGCAGTAGCACGGGTCGGCGATGGTGCAGGCGCCGTCCGAGGGCGGGCAGGGCTGACACGTCGGCACGAGCACGCAGTCGATGCAATCGCACGACTCGGTCGCCGAGCACGTGACGTCGGCGACCCCGCCGTCGCAGGCAACGTAGTCGTCGTCGCACTTGTCGTTGGTGTAGCAGTCCTCGCACGCGCAACCCTCGAGGAACTCGTCGCACACACCGTCGACGGTGCAGTTGCCGGGCTCGGAGCAGTACGCATCCGTCGTGCAGTCGTCGCAGGTGCACGAGTCGTCGAGCGGATCGCACACGCCGTCCTCGATGCACTGGCCCGGCACGCAGAACGCCGTCATCGCGCAGTCCGAGCACTCGCAATCCTCGACCTCGAGATCGCAGGTGTCGTCGGGGGCGCCGTCGCACGCGCTCGGCATGCCCGACGACGAGCTGTTCGCGGTCACGCCGGTCGACTTGGCCGTGGACGTGGCGGCCTTGGAGGTCGCGTCGCTGCTCGACGTGCCCGAGCCTCCGCTGCCGGTAGCGCCATCGTCGCCGCAGGCAGACCAGACGAGAACGGGAACGGCGGCCAGGGCGACGAGCCAGCGAGGTTGAGTGAGCATGCGCCGAGGGTACCGGCTGCGGCGCCAAATCGCTACCGGGGGACGGGCGGAACCACGACATCGTTGATGATGCCGATGTTGCCGCCCGCGGGGTACCCGTAGGACGCGTACGAGTCGGTACCCCAGACGGTGATCCCGAACGCCCCGGCGCTCGTCGCCTCGTGCTGACTCGTCGCGCAGCCCGCGGGCGCTCCTACGAAAGCGCGATAGAGGTCGACGTGGGCGACCTCGAACTTGCCGGCGGTGCCGACCGGCTGCCAGCCGCCGACCGTCCCGAGACACGCGACGTCGACATCGGCGAACCCGTTCACGCCGGCGACGCGCGTGATGACCAGGTTGGTCGTGGCGTACGTCGGGTCGGTGAAGAACGCGTAGCGTTGGAGGAACTGGCGCGGCGGCAGCTGGATGACCCACTCTTCGTCGCCGAGACCGCAGCCGAAGCCCGATGTCCCGCAGCCGGCCACGGTGTCGAACGTCCCCGGCATGTACTGCGAGAACGCGAACGGGTGGTTGTCGTCCTGTGACGTCACCGAAAAGAGCGACGTGGTCGCGAACTCGACGTACTGCCCTGCGTCCAGGGTCGAGGGCGCGCCCGGAGGCGGCGCCGGATCGTACGTCAGCAGGGTGCCATCCACGACGCCGAGCATGCGGTAGGGAATGTCCTCGGGCGCCATCGTCGTCATGCGCGTCATGATCCCCGCGCCGACGTACTCGCGCCCGAGCGAGCCGATCGGAGCGAGCTGTTGGTGGGCCGAGTCTTGTCCGCCACCAAACGACGTCGCGCTCGCGACGCGGAGGTAGGTGTTGCCGGCGTAGACCCCGATCGGCTGATCGGATTGGAGGACGCTCGACGTCGGATCGCCCCCGACCCACTGCAGCACCTGGCCGCGGTTGATGGTGAACGAGGTCGCCGCCCCGCCCGGGAGGGTCGGGGC
>CALKVR010001365.1 GCA_938004815.1 uncultured Polyangiaceae bacterium
GGTCGTCCACCGCCTCGGGGGCCATGAACTCCGGCGTCCCCACCTGCACGCCTGCGAGGCTCGCGGCCGGATCGAGCGACGAGACCCGCTTGGCGAGGCCGAAGTCGACGACCTTCACGCAGTCGGGGTGCCCCTCGCGGTGGCAGAGCATGACGTTGCTCGGCTTGATATCGCGGTGCACGAGGCCCTTCGTGTGGGCGTGGGCGAGCGACGCGGCGACTTGCCGCAAGATCGTGACGACTCGCCCCGACGGCAGCGGGCCCTCCCGGCGCAACAGCTCGCTCAGCGTCAGGCCCTCGACGAGCTCCATCGCCAGGTAGCGCACGCCGTCGTCGGTTCGCCCGTACTCGTAGAGCGCCACCGTGTTGGGGTGGACGAGCTCGCTCGTGAGCCGGGCTTCGCGGTCGAAGCGCGCTTCGGACGCGGGATCGCGGCTCGAGCGCTTGATGAGCTTGATCGCGGTGCGCCGGCCGAGCCCCTCGTGGCGGGCGGCGAGCACCATCCCCATCCCACCTTCACCCAGGCGCCCCTCGATCGCGTACGGCCCGACGCGGCGAGGGATGTCGAGCGCCACCGTCCGTCGGGTGAAGGCGACCATGCCGGCGACGAGCATCGCCACCGCGGCGACGGCGAGGATGACCGTGGGATCCAGCGACGACATGCCTTCTACGATGCGCGGCCCCTGTGTGGCGCGCGCAGAAAGCGTGTGTGCGATTGTTAAGGCGAGGGAGCTCGGTGGATGCTCCCGCGTCAATCCTCGACGAACGCCCTCAAGCGCTCGAGGGCCGCGTCCCACTGCTTGGAGATCCCATCCAGGTAGCCGTGCGCGTCTTCGAGGCGCCGCGGCTCGATCTCCCAGATGCGCTCGCGGCCCCGGCGCGCGCTCCGAACCAGGCGCGCCGCCGACAGCACCTCCAGGTGCTTGGTGATGGCCTGCCGCGACACCGGCGACGCCTCACACAACGCCGCGATCGACGCGGGGCCGCCGGTCGAGAGGCGCATCAAGACGCGCAGCCGCGTCTCGTCACCCAGCGCGGCGAAGAGGGGCGCCGCGTCTTTCACCCGCGCGGTGCCGAGCGCGCGCCGAGCATCTGCAACCATATGGTTGCGTATAGCCCGCTCGAGGCGTCAGGGCAACCGCTCCTCACGCGTGGCCGTGCAGGCCCTTGAGCTTCGACCCGACCTTCACGATCGCGGTGATGACGGGGATGAGCTCTTCACCGAGGTCGGTGAGCGCGTACTCGACCGACGGCGGCGAGGTCGGCAGCACGCGGCGCTCGACGACCCCGGTCTGCTCCATCGAGCGCAGACGATCGCTGAGCACCTTGCCGGAGATCTTCGGAATGTCACGCCGCAGCTCGCCGAAGCGGCGTGGGCCCGCGCTCAGGTACCAGATGACGTTGGGCGTCCAAGCGCCACCGAGGAGCTTCATGCACTCGGTGAGCGGGCACGCCGGCGGCGGCGCTGCGACTTTGCTCTTTCGGACGCGTAACGCCATGGTGACGTAGTTACCGATCGGATACCACGTTCGCGCAGTTACCCCAAGTAACCACGTGCGCTCTGGTAACCCATGACTACCCTCCCGGGCCATGGGAACGACGACGACGGGGACGGCGACGAGCGAGGCGGCTCGCCGGTTGGGCATCGCGCACCCGATCATCCAGGGGCCCTTCGGGGGTGGGCTCTCGACGGCGAAGCTCACCGCGACGGTGTCGAACCTCGGCGGGCTCGGGTCGTACGGCGCGCACGTGCTCGCCCCCGACGCGATCGCCGGCGTCGCGTCCGACATCCGCGCCCTCACCGACGAGCCGTTCGCGCTCAACCTCTGGGTCTCGGATCACGATCCCGGCGGCCGCGCCTTCACCGACGCGGATCTCGATCGCGTCTGGCCGATCTTCGAGCCGTACTTCCGCGAGCTGGGCCTCGAGCGCCCCGCGTTGCCCGAGCGCTTCCACCACGCCTTCGATGATCAGATCGAGGCGCTCCTCTCCGCGAAGCCGCGAGTGTTCAGCTTCGTCTTCGGCGTACCGTCGCGAGCGGTCCTCGAGGCGTGCAAGAAGCTCGGCATCGTCACCGCGGGCGCGGCCACGTCGATCGCAGAGGCGCGCGCGCTCGACGAAGCAGGTGTGGACCTGATCGTCGCGACGGGCGCCGAGGCCGGCGGGCATCGACCGTCGTTCCTCGCCCCGGCCGAGGATTCGCTCATGGGGACGTTCACCCTCGTCCAGCTCGTCGCGCCACGCGTGAAGGCGCCCGTGATCGCGGCCGGCGGCATCGCCGACGGCCGCGGCGTGCGCGCCGCCCTCGCGCTCGGCGCGCAGGCGGCCCAGATCGGGACCGCCTTTCTCGCCTGTGAGGAGTCGAACGCATCCGACGACCACCGCCGCTGGCTCTTCAGCGAGCGCGCCGAGAAGACGACGCTGACGCGTGCCTTCTCGGGTCGGCTCGCGCGCGGCCTGCGCAACGAATGGACCGAGCGAATGGCCGCACACGCTCCCGGTCTGCCGCCGTTCCCCGTCACCAGCTGGCTGACGTCGCGAATGCGCGCGGCCGCCCTCGAGGCGGGTCGCACCGAATGGATCTCGCTATGGGGCGGGCAGATCGCCCCCAACCTGAAGCACCGAACCGCAGCTCGATTGATGACGTCTCTCTTGGAGGACATCCCCACATGAAGCTCTACTTTTCGCCCGGCGCCTGCTCGCTCTCCCCCCACATCGCGGCCCGCGAGGCCGGGCTCGACATCGACCTGGAGAAGGTCGACACCCGCGCGAAAAAGACGGCGTCCGGCCGCGACTTCTGGGCCATCAATCCCAAGGGGTACGTCCCCGTCCTCGAGCTCGATGACGGTCAGTTTCTCACCGAGGGGCCGGCGATCGTCCAATACCTCGCCGACCAGCGGCCCGATTCGGGCCTCGTGCCGCCGGCGGGGTCGATGGATCGATACCGCGTGGCCGAGACGCTCGGCTACATCAACTCGGAGATTCACAAGACCTATTCGCCCCTCTTCAACGACGCGACGCTGCCCGAGGTGCGGCAGGAGCGCGAGGCGTATTTGAAGAAGCGCTACGGCGTCCTCGACAAGGCGCTCGCCGGCAAGCCCTACCTGTTCGGCGACCGCTTCACGGTGGCCGACGCCTACCTGTTCACCGTCACCAACTGGTCCGCGTTCGTCAAAGTGGATCTCTCCGACTTCGGAAACCTCCAGAGCTTTCAGAAGCGCGTGCGCGACCGCCCGGCCGTCCGCGCCGCGATGCAGGCCGAAGGCTTGAAGGTCTGAGCTTGGAGCCCGAGTCGCGCTCAGCGACGGGGGCCGACCCAGACCGTGGTGGTCGGCGCCGGCACCTGAACGGCGGCGCCCACGCCCGGCCGCGGCCCTTTTGGAACGGGCGCCGCGACCGCGGGCGCGGAGGACGCCGAGGCGGAGACGGCCGCCGACACGGAAGGCTCGGCGCTCGGAGCCGCCGACGCGACCGCGAGAGCAGCGCCCGGCTCCACGACGGGCGCTGCCCCAGGCGCGGTGGCCTCGCTGCCCGTGGCGTCATCAGCGGCGACGGCGGAGCTCTGGCCGGTGCCAGGTTCGCCGCCGCCCTGTGTGGCGGCGACGATCGCTAGCCCTGCGAGCGCCGCTGCGCCCAACGCGACGACACCCCATCGAGGGCCGCTCTTGCGTCGGCTCACGTCGGCGACGGTGCGGCTCGACGGAGGCGGAGCCGCGGTCAACGAATCGACTTGGTCGCCGGTGCCCCCGGGCGCGACGTCGATCGACGGCTCGATGGCTTGGCGCGGTCTCCGCTGATGTCCGTCCAACGGCAGCGTGTGCTCGATGCCGACGTGGGCGGGTGGCGCCCCCGACTCGCCGCCCCCATCATCGTTGGGCGTCCCGGTCTTGGCAGAGATCACGTAGCGGTCCGCAGGGGCCGATGCGTCATCTGCCTCCCGCAGCCGCTCGCCGAGCGCCCGGATCATCTCGCCCGCCGAGCGGTAGCGCGCCTGGGGCTCGATGCTGGCGGCGCGCGCGAACCACGCGTCGAAACCCCTCGGGAGCTCGACCCCAAGGGCGGCCGCGCGCTTCGTCGCGGGGTCGGGGGGCCCGCGGACGATATGAAAGAGCAGCGCCAGCACGTTGTCGGTCGCCACCGCCTCGGGCTGAAAATACGGCTGGCCGGCGAGCATGCTGAACGCGAGGTGCGCGAGCGCGTAGAGGTCGGCGGCGGGCCCGATGTCGGTCGACACGCCGGAGATCTGCTCGGGCGCCATGTAGAGCGGCGTGCCGAGGCTGCGCGTCGACTTGCCCTGTGTCCGCGACACGAGCTTGGCGATACCGAAGTCGAGGATCTTCACGCGCGGGGAGCCGTCGTCGCGGACGGCGAGGAACACGTTCTCGGGCTTCAGGTCGCGGTGAACGATGCCGGCCGCGTGGGTTCGGTCCAGCCCCCGCGCGACCTGCGAGAGGATCTCGACGACGTCGGCCGCCGGGAGGGCGCCGCGCTTTTGCAGCCGCGAGCCGAGATCCTCACCGCGGAGCAGCTCCATCACCAGAAACGGTGCGCCCGACTCGGACTCGACCCCGGCGTCGAACACCTCGACGATGTGCTCGCTCTCGACCGTCGCCGTCACGACGGCCTCGCGCCGAAAGCGCTGGCGCATGTCGTCGTCGGCGAGCGCCGAAGGCAGCATCACCTTGAGCGCGCGCCGGCGCTGGGTGTCGTTGTGCACGACCTCGTACACGACGCCCATGCCGCCCGCGCTGATGATCCGGACGACGGAGTATCTGCCGGCGAACGTCGTCCCTGCCTTGAGCACGTCCAAGTCGCATCCGAGCCTACCAGGGTTTAGAATCCGGCGCTCCGTGTCGACATCGCCTCCTTACCTTCGTCGCGGCGCCGCGTGCGCCCTCGGGCTCGCGCTCGTGGCCCTGCTGCCCCTCTCTGCCGCTCGGTCGCAGGGCCGCGACCCCGCCGGGGCCGAAAAGCTCTACGACGACGGGGCCAAGCTGCTCGCGGCAGGAGACTGGGCGGGGGCGTGCGCAAAGTTCGACCAGAGCTTCGCGCTCGACGCGGCGCCCGGCACGCTCCTCAACCTGGCGTCGTGCGCCGAGCACGACGGCAAGCTCGCCCTCGCGTGGTCCCGCCTCAAAGACGCGCGGTCTCTCAACGCGGACACCAAGAGCGAGAAGCAGAGAAAGGAGATCGAGAGCTTCATCGCGAGCGCGATCAAGCGGCTCGAGCCCCGGCTCCCCTATTTGACGATCCGCGTCGCCGGTGACGTCTCCGGCCTGGTCGTGACGCGCGACGGCCAGGCCACCGCGCCGGGGGTCGAGCTCCCCGTCGACCCCGGCACCCACGTGATCGAGGTGAGCGCTCCCGGCTACCGCACTGCCAAGAGAGAAGTCGTGAGCAAAGAGGCGACGAGAGAGAGCGTGGAGATCA
>CALKVR010001366.1 GCA_938004815.1 uncultured Polyangiaceae bacterium
GGGGCTGGGCCAGGACGAGGTTCAGGTGAATCGCCGCGCAGCTCGTAGGGTGACGCCGCAAGAGGGATGCCGAGACCATGGCTCCCCAATCCCCGCCTTGGGCGACGTATCGCGGGTAGCCGAGCGCGAGCATCAGGCTCTGCCAGGCGTCGGCGATCGCTTCCACCCCCCAGCCGGGCCGGGCCGGTTTGCTCGAGAAGCCGAACCCGGGGAGGCTGGGCACGACGACGTGGAAGGCGCGTTCGCCCGGCGGCGGATCGGTGAGCGCGGGCAGCACGTCGAGAAACTCCACGACCGAGCCGGGCCAGCCGTGGGTGAGGATGATCGGCGTTGCGTCCGTTCGGGCCGAGCGTGCGTGCAAGAAATGGACGTCGAGATCGTCGATACGAAACAGCTGCGAGCCCCAGCGGTTCAGCTCGGTCTCGCACCGACGCCAGTCGTACCCGTGTTGCCAGCGCTCGATGAGCGGCCGCAGGCTGCGCTCGCCGATCCCTTGGCTGGGATGGGTCGCTGCGTCGGCCCAGCGGCTCTCGCCGATGCGACGGCGCAGGTCTACGAGCGTGGCCTCGGGCACATCGATCGGATACGGGCGCAGATTCATGGTTTGGGTCCTCGCACCAGCCTGCCGGGGCGCGCGCCCGTCAGCTCGCCACGTTCGGAGACCACCTCGCCCGCCACCAGCGTCGAGTGATAGCCGTCGGCGCGTTGCAGGAGGCGGCGGCCGCCGTTCGGTAGGTCGTAGGCGACCTCCGGTGCGTGCAGGCGCAGGCCGTCGAGATCGATCAGGTTGAGATCGGCGCGCCGGCCGACCTCGATTCGCCCCCGATCGTGAAGCCCGTAGAGCTCCGCAGTCTCCGAAGTCTGCTTGCGGATCACCATCTCGAGCGGCAGGCGCGGGCCCCGGCGCCGATCGCCCGCCCAATGGGTGAGCATATAGGTGGTGACGCTCGCGTCGCACAAGCTCCCCACGTGGGCGCCGCCATCGCTCAGGGACGCGATCGCGCGAGGATGGCAAAGCATCTCGTGGAGAGCCGAGAAGTCGCCGCGCGCGTAGCCGGTGAGCGGCCGGTAGAGGAACGTGTCGGCACCGCCCGCCGCGAGCAGATCGTAGGCGAAGACGTCCGGGCGCATGCCCGCTGCGCGCGCTCGGGCCGCGATGCTGGTCTCTGGCGGCGGCTCGTAGTCCGGGGGGACGCCGAGCAGAAACAGCTGGTCGAAGTCGAACAGGATGCTGCGGAGAAACGCGCCCGCGTTCGTGGGCTCCTCGGCGAGGAGGCGCGCGCGGAGCGAGGCGTCGCGCAGCGCGTCGAGCCGCTCCGCGCGGGCAAGCGCGTGGGGAAAGCTCGGGTGCTTGGAGAAGGGGTGCAGGCTGGCTTGCACGCCGAGGAGCACGCCGGGAGGGCGCCACGGCACCGCCGCGCGCAGCTCCAATCCCTCGTCAGCGGCGCGATCGAGCTCGGAGAGCGCGCGCCGGTAGGCGAGGGGATCGTGGGGCAGCTCCGCGAGCGTGTAAATCAGCGGCCGGCCGGTGAGGCGAGCGATCCGCTTCATCCACCCGAGGTCCGGTTCGAGGCCCATGTTGTCGGAGATCATTTGGAAGACGCCGTGCCCCGCGTCGCGCAGCGCGGCCGCGATCCCCTCGAGCTCGGTCGCGGCGCAGTGCGTGCCCGGCACGACCTCGTTCTTCTTGGTCCGGTGCAGGATGGTGCGCGAGGTGGAGAAGCCGAGCGCGCCCGCTCGGAGCGCCTCCTCCGTCAGCGCGCGCATTTGCGCAACGTCGTCGGGGCGGGCATCGACGTCGTTGGCGCGGTCTTCACCCATCACGTAGCAGCGGAGCGCCGCGTGCGGCACCTGGGTCGCGACATCGAGCGTCCAGCGCCGCCGGTCGAGCGCGTCCAGGTATTGAGGAAACGTCTCCCAATCCCAATCGAGACCAGCGTCGAGCGCCGAGCCGGGGATCTCCTCGACGCCTTCCATGACCTGCACCAAGAAGTCGTGCTGGTCGGGGCGCACGGGGGCGAAGCCGACGCCGCAGTTGCCCATCACGACGGTCGTCACGCCGTGGCCGCTCGATGGGGCGACCTCTTCGTCCCAGAGGACCTGCCCGTCGTAGTGGGTGTGCGCGTCGACGAAGCCCGGCGTCACCAAGAGGCCTTCGGCGTCGATGTCGCGCGCTGCCGGGCCGAGCCGGCCGCCAACTGCGGTGATGCGACCCCGTTCGATGGCGACGTCGGCGGTGTACCGAGGCGCGCCGGTCCCGTCGACGACGGTGCCTCCTCGGATGACCAAGCCGTGCATCGCGTGAGCACCCTAGGCCGAAAGCGCCGCCGCAACATGCAGCATGCATGCACCTGAAGTGTGCAAGAATGAGACACAAATGGATGATCGGCGGCTGCTTCTCCATGTCGCCGCGGTCGGGAGCTACCAGGCCGCCGCTCGTGACCTTCGCGTCGCTCGCACCACGATCATGCGGCGCGTCGAGGCGCTCGAGAGCGAGCTCGGGCTGAAGTTGGTCGCGCGGGCAGGGCGCGGCATCGCGCTGACCGAGCCCGGTCACCAGCTCGTCGAGGGGTTGCGGGCGCTCTATGCCCGGCAGGACAAGCTCGAGGCGAGCCTGCGAGGCGCCCGGGACGATGCCAACGGCACCATCAAGCTCTGCGGCCCCGAGCTGGGCACCGGCTACGGGATCGTCGACGTGGTGGCCGCGTTCGTGGAGGCGTTTCCTGGCGTTCGCGTCGAAGTTCAGCTCGGGCTCGACCTCCGCAAGCTGCGCCCGGGCGAGTTCGACGTCGCCATCCAGCTCGGGCACCGCATCAACCCGGAGCTCAAGGCGCGCGTCTTGTTCCGAGAGCGCATGATCCTGGTCGCGAGCCCGCGCTACCTCGAGCGCGCGGGCGAGCCGAGCGCCATCGGCGATCTCGCAGGCCACCGCGCGGTCGAGGAGCGCGACGCGCAGGGTCGCGTCGTGCCGTGGCGCGCGCGCGACGGGAGCCGCCTGACGATGCCGCGGTCGCGGGTGTCGGCCAACGGCGCGGGCGTGGTGATCGGGCTCGCTCTCGAAGGCGCGGGGATCGCCCGCGTGCCCCGGTCGCTGGCTGGCGAGGCCATCCGGGACGAGAGGCTCCGGCACGTGCTGCCCGAGGTGTGGAGCGAGGATCCGCTCAGCCTGGTCTACCTGCCGGGCCCGAGCGCGGCGACGCGCGCGTTCTTGGACTTCATGGGCGCGTGGGACCACCAGCGGCGCTGGGCGGCCGTCAGCCCCGACAAGAAGCGCGCGGCCGCGCCGCGCTCGCGGCGAAAAGCCGGATGATCGCGGGAGCGCTATACTCGCCCCGTTTTGGAGATCCCTGACGACCCGCGCCTTCGTGTGGGCGCCACGCTGCGCGAAAAGTGGCGCATCGACGGCGTGCTGGGGCGAGGCGGGATGGCGACCGTCTTCGCGGCGACGCACCGCAACGGATCACGTGGCGCGCTGAAGGTCCTGCACGCCGAGCTGGCGCGTGATCCGTCGATCAGGGCGCGGTTTCTTCGAGAGGGGTACCTCGCCAACAAGATCGACCACCCGGGCGTCGTGCGGGTGATCGACGATGACGCGACCGATGACGGCATCGTCTTTCTCGTGATGGAGCTCCTCGAGGGGCAAACCGCCAAAGAGAAATGGCTCGCACAGGGCAGGCGCCTCGCGCCG
>CALKVR010001367.1 GCA_938004815.1 uncultured Polyangiaceae bacterium
GGGCGCGGAGCGCGCCCGCGCCGAGCGCGTCGTCGCCCGCGCGCAAGATGCGACCGACGAGGAAGCTCGCGAGGAGGGGCTCGTAGGTGCAGCACTTCGTCTCGCGATCGAATCGAACCTCGCCTGGCCCCGCCGGCGCGCCGTCGGCGGCGACCATCGCGCATCGGCCGCAAGTGGCGTGGGGCTCGTCCGGCAGCGCTCCACCGAGCAGCTCGCCGATCCACGCCGCGTAGAGCGGCGGCAGCGGCGAAACGATCGCCGCCGCTTCGGAGGGGTCCGGCGCGAGGGGCAGCCGCTTGGTCACGGCGCGGCTATCAGCCCTTGATGAAGTCGAGCACGGCCTGCTGCTGCTTGTCCGACGTCTTGACGCGACCAGCGCGCAGGCCCGTCCTCACCGCGAAGCCACCCCCGACGCGCCTCAAGCTCTCGCCGCCGAACGTGGTGATGGCGGTGTCGTCGTGCGCGGTCTTGCGTTCCGAGTCTTGGTTCATACCCACCCCTCAGCAACCCCCGTGCCCACCAAAGAAGCCCGCAAAGGAGGGCGATTCCGACCTCCACCTACGCAAGGCCCTGCTCTGGCGCACCGGGCGGCGCGCAACGGCTTGCTTGCGGCGTCAACCGCCCTCGCCCCCGGCGCCTCGTTCGCTGACGGGACCGTCGGGCGGCTCGACGCTGATGCCGACCTCGACGACGCGCCGGTAGAGGGTCGCGCGGCCGATGCCCAGCATCTTGGCGGCGCTCGCGATGTGCCCCTTGGTCTTGGCCAGCGCCTCTTGAAACGCGAGGCGCTCGAGATCGCGCAGAACGAGCGTGGGCAGGCCGCCGCCAGCCGAGGTCGGCGCGACCGAGATCTCGACGCTGCGCGGCTCCCGCACCGGCGGCAGCACCGGCTTGCGGAGCGCCGGCGGGAGGTCACGCAGCTCGATCTGCCCGCCGTCACACGTCAGCATCGCTCGGTGGACGATGTTCTGAAGCTCGCGGACGTTTCCGGGCCAGGCGTGCGCGACGAGGGCCTCGAGAGCCTCGGACGAAATGCGGGACACCTCGCGGCCGACGTCGTCGCGGAACGTGCGGAGAAAGTGGGCCGCGAGGAGCGCGATGTCATCCGGGCGCTCGCGGAGCGCGGGCACCTCGATCGGGTAGACCATCAGGCGAAAGTAGAGGTCTTCACGGAAGGCGTTGCGCCGGACCAGCCCCTCGAGGTCGCGGTGGGTGGCCGCGACGATGCGCACGTTGGTGGGGATGTCGACGGTGCCGCCGACGCGCCGGATCGTCTTTTCTTGGATCGCGCGGAGCAGCTTCACCTGTGTGGCGGGGCTCATGTCGCCGAGCTCGTCCAAGAACAGCGTGCCCCCCTCGGCCTGCTCGAAGCGGCCGCGATAGGTCGCGGTGGCGCCGGTGAACGCGCCCTTTTCGTGGCCAAAGAGCTCGGACTCCTGGAGGTGCTCGGGGATCGCCGCGCAGTTGATGGGCACGAACGGGCCCTTGCGGCGGCGCCCGCCCTCATGGATCGCGCGGGCAACGAGCTCTTTGCCGGTGCCGCTCTCGCCGAGGATGCAGACGGCGACGTCGCTGTCGAACACGCGCCGGATGGTGTCGAAGAGCGTCTTCATGGGGCCGCTCTCGCCGACGAGCTGACGGGTGAGGCGAGCCTCACCCAGCTCGCGGGTGAGCTCGGCGACGCGCTTGGTGAGCGCGGAGCGCTCGATCGCCCGTCGCACCGCGAGCTTGAGGCGATCGGAGTCGACCGGCTTGGTGACGAAGTCCCACGCGCCCGCGCGCATGGCTTGAATCACGCTCTCGAGATCGCTCTGGCCCGTGACTACGATGATGGGCAGGTCGGGGTCGGACGTACGCAGGTGCGGGATGACTTCCATCCCCGAGAGGTCGTCGTCCGCGAGGCCGAGATCGAGGCAGAGCGCATCGAGCCCCGCGCCGCCCTGCTTGACGATGGCGGCGCCGCTCTCGAACTCGGTGACGAGGTAGCCCTCTTTCTCCAGGCGCGCGCGGAGCGCTCGACGCATCGCGGGCTCGTCGTCGACGACGCCCACGCGTGCGACCGGGGTACTGGACAGCGATCGATCGGAGTCGGAGCTTGATTCGGGGCCAGACATCTTCGAGCGGAGGGAGGTGCGTGACCTCAGGGCTGGAGCAGCGCCGCCTCGCAGGACAGGTTGTCGACTGACCCCCGAAGCCACGAGAGTATACAGTTGTCGGCGGTCGAACCAACGGTGAGCACCTGACCACCCTTGTGCGCCTCCACGACACGTGGCTTGCGCAAGAGGATGAGCGTCTCCGGGTCGGCCTGACCATTGACGACCGCGTCCATCGCCTCGGGCTCGAGGCCGCACGCAGAGAACCGGTTCTCGTCGATCTCGATGGGCGTCGTGCCGATCTCGGTCCCGGACGGCGGACCGCTGCCGTCGGGCTGACGCAGACGCAGGCCGCTGCGACCGTACACGCGGAACGGGCGGCCCGGATCGCCGTGACAGTCGAGCGTGCCGCAGCGCCGCTCGAACACCTGCGAGACGATCGGAAAATTCTCGCCGCTGGGGCACGCGTAACCGAGCGGCACGGTGTCGCTCTCGCCCAGGCACCCGCCCGATGCGATCGCGAAGATCAGGATCAGATGGCGAGTCATTGGGGCGTCGGGCCTCCGGCGCAAGGGGTCGGGATGGCGAACGGCGGCGTGGGCTGCGACTCGAGGCAGTACACCTGCCCGGGGCTGGTTGGCGAAGCCGGGCCCTTGTCGTGGCAGCCGGCGCAAGCGCCCTCGCGGTTCACGCGCGTGCCCATCACCGCGCGCCGCACGGTGCCATCGGGCAAGGGACACTCGACCTCGACGTGCATCGGATAGAGCGGCTCGAACTGCGACGGCTCGACGTAGAAGTTGCCGGCGCAGTTTGTGATGCTCTCGTGGCGGGCACCGTTCGCGTCGATGAGGACCACCTTGGCCCCCGCGACGGGAATGTCGTCGTTCGGCGTGGCGAACACGGTCCCCGCGACGCTCATCTCCGGCCCCTCGCCGCCATAGGTGCCATGGCACGCCAGGCACGGCTGCCCGTAGCGGTGGAACTCGCTCTCTTCGACGCCGGGCACCTCGGGCCCCAGCGACGTGACGAGCTCGCTGTTGATCGGACTCTCGCAAGCCGCGACGACGAGCGACAGGGCCAGGAACGTCAGGGGCTTCATCACTCTACCTTTGCGTCGATGGTGACGCCCCCAAAGCCGGCGATGCGGTCGGTGATGAAGAGGTGATCGAGGAACCGCGTGTAGATGGCGTCGGCGGCGACGCTGAGCCCGAACGTGTCGGAGCCGACGCGAAAGCCCGCGCCGAGGGTCGCGGCGATGAACGGGCCGAGCTCGCGGTCGCCGACGCGGAGCTGCGGGGCGGTGAGCAGGTTGCCGGTCGGGTCGAGCGTGACGCGGTAGTCCGAACGCCAAAAGCTGACGCCCTTTTGTGCGTGGAACCTGGCGTGGGGCCAAACGCGGAACGACGTGCTCGCGTCGACGGGGAGGAGGAAATCCGTCGTCGAAGCGAGGAGGAGCCAGCTGTCGCCGTAGAGGCGCTGCTCGACGCGCACCGTCGCCTGATCGAAGCGGTGCGCCACGAGACCAGCGCCCGCGTAGCGGTGCCGCAGGTCGGGCGAATTCTCGGCGAGGCGAACGCTCGTGCGCGCCACGTCGACGTCTTGCCGCGACGCGCCCGCCGCGATCTCGGCCGACTCGAGGAACGTCGGCAAGAACCGGTAGGGCTTCTCTTGATCGCCGAGCTCGACCACCGCGCTCAGCGACGGCACGAAGATCGTCGACTTGTTCACGACGAAGCTCACCGCCGCCGTCATCGCGTGCCGCTGCACCTCGAGCTTGTAGACCGAGTACGGCGTCCCGATGCGGCCGGCGATGTCGTACCCGAAGCCGTACGAGAACGACGGCGTGATGGTCTTTTCCGCGAGATCTATGGCGAGCCCGACCGACCCGCTGCCGGCGATGTAGTCGTTCTCGATCGACGCGCCGCCGCCCAGACTGACGGTGACGTCACTGACCTTGAACCGACCGTCGAGCGACGGGACGTAGCGGACGTCGGTCCACTTGGGCGACGCGGTGGCGACGATGTCTGCCGAAGCCGCCGTCACGACGTCGACGAGGAACGCCGCCCCTACCCCCCAGCCGTCGGTGACGCCCTCGATCTCGGCGCGGACGCCGGGGGTCAGCACGTTGGTCGCGTCCGAGTCCTTGTAGCCGGTGACCTCGGACTCGAACTTGAACGAGAGGTCGGAGCCCTCGTCGGCGCGCGCGCAGAGCGGCGCGGCGAGCAGCCCGACGG
>CALKVR010001368.1 GCA_938004815.1 uncultured Polyangiaceae bacterium
GGCTACAGCGACCGGCCATTGGAGATCGAGAAGCACCGCAGAGACGGGACTTCGTACATCCAGAAGACGCACGAGGGAGCAGGGGTCCACTCAGCCTACGAGACAGAGATGGTGAATCGCTACGCCGGCGATCTCGTGGTGGGCCTTCAGGCTCTGGCAAACGGCCCCGCGCCGCAGCTACCGAGCGTCTCGACGGGCCGTGACGCGGCGCTGGAGACGATCCGCCTCATGGACCGATGCGCCAAGAGGATCCCGCCCAAGAAGCTCGTCGACGCGTTCATCGAAGCGGGTGGCGCCAAACGGGTCGCCGTGTACGACGCGCTGTGGGCGGAGTTCGGCGATGCGACGATCGAATGCATGTGGGATGGCGCGGCCGTGCTGGCTGCCATCTGGCAGGGTGCCTGGAAGAAGGGCAAGGGGAATAGCGCCGACGAGGACGAGCTGAAGGCGCGAAGCCGTAGTGCTCTCAAACGGCTCTACAAGGATGATCGGTTCGTGCCTTGGTGTATCTCGAGGATGTCGGACCGCTCTTGAAGTAGCCGCCATACGGCTCGCGCCGCCAGAACGTTCGCGATAGGGCCCACCGGGCACGGCGAGCCCGTTTCATCGCGAACACCCGGCGTCCGCTCGGCTCGCGTACCAAGACGCCGCCCTCTTCCCAACCCTCGCGGTCAGCACCTTGTTGAAGCCGGCGCTGATGCCGATGCCGATGATGGGCAACGCGTGCGCCGCAGCTCGCGGTAGATTTCGCAGGGCGTAGAGGACGCCGGAGAAGCCGAGGATCTTGACGGTGAGCTTCTCGAGCTCGCGTGGGGTGTAGTTGACGGTGGCGGTGAGGGCGATGTCGCCGAGATCGACGAGGGCGTCGCGACCGGTAGCGATCTCGCGGGTGTGGACGGCGGCGAGGAGGAGCGCGAGCTGGCGTTCCCTCGGGTCGCGGATGTCGTGGCCGTGCGCGCAGGCGAGGGCGAGGCACATCTCCACCTCGAGCTTGAGGACGATGGCCATCTCGGCGAGCGTGGTGCCGACGATCGCGATCACCGTCCCGGCACCGGGAATGAGACCGGCGAGACCGCCGACGCCGCCCGCGAGGGCGCTGTGGTTGCTGTAATGCGAGATGACCCGCTGCCCGACCCGGGCCGGCTCGCCTCCGGTCTCGTCGCGGTAGCGTCGGACGAGGCGTTCCATCCTCTCGGGCTCGTCGAGCATGCGCTCGACGGCATTGAGCAGCGTGCGGGCCTTGGTGGTTTCTTCGGTGGTCATGAGCTCTCCCTCTGCCGGCAGTCGGCGAAGGCAACAGAGCAACTGGAGTGCCGCGCGACTTTCCGCAGGAAACACCCCGTCGGGGGCTGTCCGCGATCGGCGGCTGATCGCTCGCGGGTGATCGCGATCACTCGCCAACCGGCCGGTGGTCGCCGACAATTGCGACATGGGGAAGCGGAAGGACGCAACCACGGTGGAGCACATCCCGCCGGCGCCAGAGACGGCACGCCGAGCGTCGCCCGGGCTGCTCGTCGCATTCCCCTCCCCTACGGCGCTTCCCCTTTCGCCGATGGGCGAGCCGATCGGTCGCGCGTGGTTCGCCGATCACGGCCACGTAGACGTCGAGATCTCGAACGTCCACCTGAGCTTCGTGCGTCGAGGGACACAGCTCTGCGCGCTCGACGAACGCTCCCGCAACGGGGTCTTCATCGACGGCGAGCGGCTTGCACCGGGAGAGCCGGTCCCGATCACTGACGGTGCGCTCATCCGGGTTGGGCGGACGCTCCTCGTCTTTCGTGAGTCGGTGACGAAGCCTCAACCTGCCGGTCCGGTCGGCAAGCTCGTCGGACCATGGGGGCTCGGCGGTGTGCGGAAGGCGCTTGGGCAGCTCCACGCCGCCGGCGCCCGCAACGTGATGATCGAGGGCGAGACGGGCACCGGCAAAGAGCTCGTGGCCGAAGCCGTCGCGGTCGCCCTGCGCCGCCGCGATCGCTTCGGTGTCGTCAACGTGGCCGCCGTCGCAGGCGGCGTGTTCGAGGCCCAGCTCTTCGGTTGGAAGCGCGGCGCATACTCCGGCAGCGCAGAGGGCGGCCAGGGCGTACTCGCTCGGCACGACGGCGGCGCTGTGTTCCTGGACGAGATCGGTGAGCTGCCCCTCGAGGTCCAACCGAAGCTCCTACGCCTCCTCGAGAACCGCGAGATCCTCGCGGTCGGTGCTTCTGCGCCCACCAGCGTCGACGTCGCGATCGTCGCTGCCACCAACCGCGACCTGGACGCGATGGTCGGCGCCGGAACGTTCCGGCGCGACCTGCTTGCTCGCTTCGATCGCCGCATCAAGATCCCGCCCCTACGCGACCGCGCCGAGGACATCTTCGCGATCCTTTCCGCGGTCGCCGCCGCACGACGCTCCCCCCTCCTCTCCGAACGCGCCGAAATTGAAGCCGTCGAACGACTCCTCCTCCACGACTGGCCCGGCAACGTCCGCGAGCTCGACAGCATCCTCACCGACCTCGAGCCGCCTGGCGCCCTGACTCTCCGCGCCGTCGAGGCCGTCCTCGGCCGGCTCGAGCCCAGCTCACGCGGCGCCCCGCTCACCCGAGAAGTGGTCGAGCGTGCGCTTGCCGCCTCGGGTGGCAATCAGATGGCGGCGGCAAAGAAGCTCGGCGTGTCGAGGGGGAGGCTGTTGAGGGTGTTGCAGAAGTTGAGGTGAGCGGCTTCCGCTCGCGGAGTACGTCGAGAAGGCGCGTCGTCAGCACATCGCGCGCGCCCTCGCGCGATGCGGCGGCAACCGTTCGCACGCCGCGCGCGAGCTCGGGGTGGATCCTCGAACGGTGTTTCGATTCGTCGCCGAGGAGGAGGGATGAGAAACGCCCCATCTCGGCTACACTCCCTATCATGCGGACCGAGTCGGGCTTCGCGACCGAGCAGGACGCCTACCGGGCGGCGATGGCTCGCTACGCCTACGACGACAAGTCACGCGCGCTGATGACCTACCCCGATCGGATCGAGATCACGATGGTCGACGGGTCCGTCCTCGTCTTCAGCTGGCACTGAGCTGCCTGCTTTCAGCAGCCCGGGCCTGGCCCCGGAGCGGAGCAAACGCCGACCGGCTTCTCCAGGCCGATCAGCCGACGGGCGGCAGCGCGATCGTGCCACCGCCGCGCCTCCACGAGGCTCCGCTCGACATCATGCGCGAGCACCCCGAGGTCTTGCTCGAGATCTTGGCGCTGGCCAACGTCGACGAAGTCCGAACGCTCTCTGCCGGGGCGCAGGTGTTCGTGGACGACTCAGCCTTGAAGGAGCCCGTTCCGGTCCTTCGCGCCGTCGACTTCATCGCGACCATCGGTGCCGAGCCGAAGAAGCCTCAGCTCGTCGTCATCGTCGAAGTGCAGCGACAGCCCGATCGCGGCAAGCGCCTCGAGTGGGCGCGGTACGTCACGGTGGCGGCCGCCAGGCATCAGGCCGAGGTCGTCTTGATCGCATGGGTGTTCGATCGCGCTACCGCGCAATGGGCGCGCGGCCCTCACCGGCTCGGGCCGGGCTTCGCCTACTCGCCCATCGTGATCGGGCCCGACGATCTCCCCAACATCGACAGCGCGGCGGACGCGGCACGGCATTTCGATCTCGCGCTGCTCACCGCGCTGACGCGGATCGGTCAGGCAGAGAGCGCCGGCAAGGACATGCCGAGCAGCGCGGCACGGCAGGAGATCTTGCGGGTGGCAGAAGCCGCGGCGCGGCTCACCGATGACACCATGAGGAAACGCGCCACCTCGCTGCTCCACGGATCGGCGAAGGGTGCGTTTCGAGCTATTCTCACGAAGTTCCTGGAGGCACAGGCCATGCGGTCGCTCGAGTTGATCAGGGAAGAAGGTCGGGAAGAAGGCTTGGAGCAGGGCGAGGCGAGGGGTCGCGCGGCAACGTTGCTCCGCCTGCTGCGGCTGCGTGGATTTGCCGTCAC
>CALKVR010001369.1 GCA_938004815.1 uncultured Polyangiaceae bacterium
CCTCGGGGATCGTGAGAGCCCGCGCCCTCGCGATGCCGATCTCCTCGGCCTCTTTGACGAGCTCTTCGCGCGACATCCCCTCGAGGTCCTTGCGCTGCATGCGCGGACCCTACCACGGTGCCGGCGCGGCGAGCCCCCGAGAAGGCGTCAGCCGAAAGAGCCGGTCGCGGGCGAAGCCACGCGCCCCGCGAGGGCGGTGCGGGCGGCCGCGACGTCCTGGTGCATTTGCGCCACGAGCGCGTCGATCGAGTCGAACTTCTCTTCACCGCGCAGGCGCGCGACGATCGATGCCCGCAACGAGCGACCGTAGAGATCGCCCTCGTAGTCGAGCACGAACACCTCGACCTTGACCTCTTTGGTGGCGTCGGTCGTCGGGTTCACGCCCACGCTCATGGCGCCGAGCCCGAGCGCGCGCGCGCCGGCGTCTGTGACGACGTCGACGAGGACGGCGTAGACGCCGAAGGGGGGGAGCATCTCGACCACGCCCGCGAGGTTCGCGGTGGGAAAGCCGATCGTGCGGCCGAGGCGCTTGCCGGCGACGACGTCTCCCGCGATGAGGTGCGGGCGGCCGAGCATCCGCTCGGCTTCGGCCATGTCGCCGGATGCGATCGACGCGCGGATGCGCGTGCTCGACCAGTTTCCGCCCCCATCCCCGATGAGCGGCTCGCAGCTCGCGCGAAACCCGTGCTCGGCCCCGAGGCTGACCAGATCGTCGAAGCTCCCGGCGCGCCCCTTGCCGAAGCGAAAGTTTTGCCCGACGAGCACCCGCGCCGCGCGCTGCTCGTCGGCCAGCCATCGCGCGAACGCCTCCGGCGACAGCGCCGCGAAATCCCGATCGAAGCGCTGCTCGAACAGGTCGATCGCGGGAAACTGCCGCTCCACGAGCTCGCGCTTGCGCTCCGGCCTCGTCAGCACCGGCGGCGGCGTGCGGCCGAGGACGATCGCGGGATGAGGCCGAAACGTCAGCACCCGCGCGGCGAGCCCGTGCGCCTCGGCTTCACGCGTCGCGGCCGCGAGGAGCGCCTGATGACCGCGGTGGACACCGTCGAAGTTTCCGATGACGATCAACTGGGCGTCTCTTCGCACCGCGAAAGATCGTTAACATAGGGGCGCCTGTATCGGGCCCACCTTGACGTCCACGGCGTCGACTGGTACCCGCCGACCCTTCACCGTCCACCTGACGTCGTTCCGATGTTCAAGCGGGTGAGTATTTTCTCCGGGAACGCGAACACCGAGCTGACGGCCGAGATTTGCCAGCACCTCGAGCTTCCGGTGGGGAAGGCAAAGGTGTCGCGGTTCTCCGACGGCGAGACGTTCTGCGAGATCCAAGAGAACGTTCGTGGGGTCGACACCTACATCGTGCAGCCCACGTGCGCGCCGGTGAACGACCACGTGATGGAGCTGCTCATCATGGCCGACGCCCTCCGGCGCGCCTCGGCCGGCGCCATCACCGCCGTGATTCCGTACTACGGGTACGGCCGGCAAGACCGCAAGGTCGCGCCCCGAACGCCCATCACCTCCAAGCTCGTGGCCGACCTGGTCGTCGCGGCAGGCGTGAACCGCATCGTCGCGCTCGATCTCCACGCCGCCCAGATCCAGGGCTTCTTCAACATCCCGTTCGACCACCTCTTCGCGATGCCGGCGCTGCTCGATCAGCACCTGCGCGCGAACTACGGCAACGACGTCGTGGTCGTGTCCCCCGACGCCGGCGGCGTCGAGCGCGCGCGCGCCTACTCGAAGCGCTTGTTCGGCTCGCTCGCGATCATCGACAAGCGGCGCGAGCGCGCGAACGTGAGCGAGGTGATGAACATCATCGGCGACGTCGAGGGCAAGCGCTGCCTCATCCTCGACGACATGATCGACACCGCCGGCACGCTCGTGAACGCGGCCCAGGCGCTGGTCAAGGCCGGGGCAAAAGAGGTGACGG
The DNA here is from genome assembly GCA_938004815.1 of uncultured Polyangiaceae bacterium. GTDB lineage: Bacteria > Myxococcota_A > Polyangia > Polyangiales > Polyangiaceae > Xiheicaenibacterium. The sequence continues at coordinate 1,928 of CALKVR010001369.1, forward strand.
CCTGCGCGAGCCACGCCGTCCTCTCGGGCCCTGCGGTGAGCCGCATCTCCGAGTCTCCGCTGGCCGAGGTGATCGTGACCAACTCGATCCCGCTCTCGGCCGACGCCAAGGCGTCCGGCAAGTTCAAGGTCGTCAGCATCGCTCGGCTCCTCGCCGAGGCGATCCGTCGCATCCACAACAGCGACTCGGTCAGCTCGCTGTTCGTCTGACGCACTGTCCCGCCGCGTCGTGCGACGCGGCGCTCCGAAGTTTGGCCCCTGAGCCGCGGTCTGGCCATCATGCGTCCCCTCGAGAGGGAGAGCTCCATGGCCTTACGCGTGCTTTTCGCCGTCAGCCTCGCCGCGACCACGATCGCCTGCTCGGGTGCGCAGACCGCAGAGACGGCGCCGACCGCGTCGGCGTCCGCCGCAGCCGACGAGCCGGCCGCGCCCGCCGAAGACGACGATGATCCGGGCCCGCGCCCGCTCGAGGTAAAGGGTGAGGTCGACGGCAAGCCCTACCAGCCGGTGCTCGCCATCGGCAACGCGGTCTTCAAGCGCGACGGCAAGCTCCACCTGGTCATGGAGCTCGTGGAAAAAGAGCGGGGCTGCGAGAAAAAGGCGACGGCCACCAAGGGGCAGCGCCAGCTCATGATCGCGCTGCCTTGGGAGGGCGGGGCCAAGCTCGATCTCTCGGCACCGCCCCCCGACATGGACTTCAACCCGAACAAGCTCAAGGTCTGGAACGGCAGCCGCTGGGACGAGGCCGGCAGCTGGCGGGCGCCGTTCGGCTCGGTGACCGTGTTCGAGGCGCCGACCAAGTCTGGAGAGAAGGGCCGCGTGCGGCTGAAGCTGCGGTCGGGGCAGCTGCGGATGAAGGGCGACCTGCCCGTGCTGCTCTGCGTCGAAGCCGTCTGACGAGGCAGCATGGTCGGCCGACCAACGGTCGCCGAAAACTGGCGATCGTGGCAGGCGTGCGTAACGCTCTCCATCATGCAGTACGTTCGCTTCACGGGCGGGTTGGGGACGCTGGCTCGGGGAGTGATGGTTGCCTCGCTGCTGTCGTGCACGGGCGCCGAGCGGCCCGCGGCGAGCCCCGACAGTGGCGGAGACGGCGACGACCGGATGGTGGAGGCGTCGAGCGACGACGCCGTCCCCGCGGCGGCGACGCTCCCTCGTGAGGCGAGCCCGGTGGAGCGGCCCGCGGTGCCGAGCCTGACAGCTGTGTCAGGTTTCGAGAAGATCTACCAGAAGCCCGACACCAAGTCGCCGCTCATCGGCCTCATCCGCGCCGGCCAGCGCGTGCCGCTGGCGAACACCGAGCCGCTGAAGGGGCCTGGCGTGGGCCACTGCAAAGGCGCGTTCTACGCGGTGAAGCCCCGCGGCTACGTGTGCACCGGCCAGGCGTCGACCGCCGACCCCGAAGACCCCCGGGCGCTCGCGGCGGCCGAGGTGCTCCCCGATCCCAAGAGGCCGATGCCGTTCGACGTGGGGACGCTCGTGCGCGACGCGCCCCAGTACCGGCGTATCCCGACCGCGGCCGAGCAGCGAAAGGCCGAGCCGGAGCTCGACAAGCACCTCGCCGCGCTGGACGAGCTCGCCAAGACCGAAGGCGTCGACCTCGCCAAGGCCGGGCGCGGCCCGTCGCCTCGGCTGGTGAAGCTCTTCGAGCTGACGAGCCCGCCGCTCCGCGCCGAGGACGACGCGTACAACGGCCGCAAGATGGCGTTCGTGGGCGAGCTCGACGCCGAAGGGCGCACGTTCCTCGTGACGCCCGATCTGACCCTCGTACCCAAGGACAAGGTGAAGCCCGCGTCGCCCTCGAAGCTGACGGGCATCGATCTGACCAAGGGGACGATGAAGTTCCCGATGGGCTACACCTGGATCGGCGACGCCGCGAAGCTCAAGAAGACGCAGGACGGTAAGTTCGTCGAGACGGGTGAGGTCTGGCCCAAGCAGGCGTTCATCCAGCTCGAGGGTCAGCTCGAACGCGGCCCCAAGGCGCAGAACTACTGGAAGACGTCCGAGGGGACGTACGTGCGCAACGAGCTCGTCACCGTGTTCAAGAACCGCGAGGGGCGACCGGTGGGCGTCGGCCAGAGCGACAAA
>CALKVR010001370.1 GCA_938004815.1 uncultured Polyangiaceae bacterium
GCCTCGACCTCGGCCTCCTCCAGGCCGGCGCCAGCGTGAAGGGCGAGTTCGAGAACCGGATGAAGCAGGTCATCAGCGAGGTAAAGGGCTCGGCGAAGCCGATCATCCTCTTCATCGACGAGGCCCACACCATCATCGGCGCCGGCGGCGCGCAGGGCACCGGCGACGCCGCCAACCTGCTCAAGCCCGCCCTCGCGCGCGGCGAGCTCCGCACGATCGCGGCCACCACCTGGAAGGAGTACAAGAAGTACTTCGAGAAGGACGCGGCCCTCGAGCGCCGGTTCCAGCCCGTCAAGGTCGACGAGCCCGACATCCCGACCGCGATCGTCATGCTCCGCGGTCTCCGCCCCAAGTTCGAGGACGCCCACAACGTCATCGTCCAGGACGAAGCGGTCACCGCCGCCGTGCGCCTCTCGGCCCGCTTCATCTCGGGCCGCCAGCTCCCCGACAAGGCCGTCGACCTCCTGGACACCTGCTCGGCGCGCGTGAAGGTCGCGCTCCAGCAGAAGCCGGCCGCGGTCGAGGACGTCGAGGTCGTGATCAAGAACACCGAGCGCGAGATCGACGCCCTCAAGCGCGACGAGTCGAACGGGGTGAAGATCGATCACGAGCGCCTCGGCGAGCTCGAGGAGCGCCTCGTCAAATCCAAGGAGAACCTGGTCAAGATCCAGGCCGAGTACGAGCAAGAGACGGCCGGCGCCAAGAAGGTCCTCGAGCTTCGCAAGAAGATGACCGAGGCCAAGAGCGACAGCGAGCGCGACGAGGCCCGCAAAGAGGTCGTGGCCGCCCTCAACGAGCTCGACCAGATGCAGGGTGAGGTGCCCCTCATCCGGCCCGACGTCGACGAGGCCATGGTCGCCAACGTCGTCAGCGCCTGGACCGGCATCCCCGCCGGCAAGATGGTGCAAGACGACGTGAAGAACCTCCTCGAGATGGAGGACCGTCTCCGCAAGCGCATCAAGGGCCAGGACTACGGCCTCAACACCATCGCCAAGGAGCTCCGCGCCGCGCGCGCCGGCCTCAAGCCGCAGCACACGCCGATGGGCGTCTTCATCCTCGTCGGCCCCTCCGGCGTCGGCAAGACCGAGACGGCGCTCAGCCTCGCCGACATGCTCTACGGCGGCGAGCGCATGATGGTCACGATCAACATGAGCGAGTTCCAGGAGAAGCACACCGTCTCCCGGCTCATCGGCTCACCGCCCGGCTACGTCGGCTTTGGCGAGGGCGGCATGTTGACGGAGGCGGTGCGTCAGCGCCCGTACACCGTCGTCCTCCTCGACGAGTGCGAGAAGGCCGACCCCGACGTCCTCAACCTGTTCTACCAGGTGTTCGACAAGGGCATGCTCTCGGACGGTGAGGGTCGCCTCGTCGACTTCAAGAACACCGTCATCATCCTCACGTCGAACCTCGCGACCGACAAGATCACCAACATGACGGTCGCCGAGCGTGAAGAGTCGGGCAAGGACCCGCCGATGGCCGACATCATGGAGGCGATCAAGCCCACGCTCTCGTCGCACTTCAAGCCGGCCCTCCTCGCTCGTATGACGATGGTGCCCTACCTGCCGATCTCGATGGAGGCGCTCGGCGACATCACGCGCCTCAAGCTGAACGGCTTGCTCTCGCGTCTGAAGACCAACCAGCGCATCGACGCGACCTACTCGGACCGCCTGGTCGAGTCGATCGCGGCCCGCTGCACCGAGGTCGACACCGGCGCCCGCAACATCGACCACATCCTCCGCGCGACGCTCATGCCCATGCTGTCGGCGGCCATCCTCGAGAAGCTCGCCGACGCCAAGCCGCCCCGTAAGCTCTTCATCGACATCGACGATCAAAAGAACTTCACGGCCGCGTTCTCGGACTAGTACCTCACGGTACGCCGCGGCGTCGTCGTGATGGGCTTCTCGCTCAACGCGTCCTCCGTCGCGTCCCTGGCTCAGGGGCTGCTCACGGCCACCATGGCCGTGATGCTCTACCGGGGCGCGCGGACGGCGGCGCGGCGCGCGCTGGCCCGCGCGCAGGCGTTTCTCGCGCTCTACGCCGCGTTCGTCTTCGTCACGTTCTCGACGGTCGGGCTGGTCGCAGCGGTCGCGAATCTCGTCGCATTGTTCTTCGGCATCCTCGCGGCGCGGGATCTCGCCGCGTACGCGGACTGGCTCGCTCGAGGAGGCCACGCAGACGAGCGGCCAGGGCTGCCGCGCTGGGTCGACGTCGCTGCGATCGGGGTGGGGCTCGTTGCCTGCGTCGCGGGCGGCCCGCTGGCGGTTGTCGATCGCGCGCGAGCTTATGTCGTCGCCACCATGGTCGAGAACCTCGTGATTCTGGCGCTCTTCGTCAGGGTCTTCGCGGCTCTCCGGGGCGCGGCACAGAAGCGTGTCGCCGGCGCCAAGACGATGGCACGCGCCTGCTTCTGGCCAGTCCTCGCGATCGTGACCAACCTCGCGATGAACCAGATGGCGATCCGAGGCGTGGCCGTCCCACGCGCCGCCTACTTTCTCTTGCGCGACCTCTCCCTGCTCGTGTTCGCGTTCGGGCTCCTCGCCGTCTACCTCGATCACGGCCACGAGCCGATGAGCCTCCGCGCGCGGCTGGTAGCGGGAACGACGACGATCGTGGCGGCCCTCGTGACCGTCGCCGCCCACGTCCTCGAGCCCTGGGTCGTCTGGCTCTCGGGCGCCGGCGCTTCGGCCGACGCCAAGGATGCGCTGGCGTGGCGCCTGATCGCGCTCTTTTCGGCCGGCGTCGTCGGTGTCTTCACGTTCGTTCCGCGTCTCTTCAAGACGAACGTGCTCGAGCCGCTCGAGGCCCTCGTCGGCGCCATCGAGACGGTCGAGAAGGGCGGGACGACGAGCCTCCCCGTCGGGCGCCACGACGAGCTCGGCCGGCTCACCCAGTCCTTCAACACGATGTCGCGCGGCCTCGGCGAGAGCCGGAGCGCGCTCGAGAGCAAGATCCACGAGCTGGAGGAGCGCCAGCGCGAGGTCGAGACCCTCAACCAGGAGCTCCGGCACCAGATCGCGTCGCGCTCCCGCCACATCGCCCAGGATCTCGGGAGCGCGACGGTCACCGCCGGCACCAGCACCGGCGAGATGGTCGGCGATAGGTACCGCGTCGTCCGGGCGCTCGGGCGGGGCGCGACCGGTGAGGTCCACGAGGTCGAGCGCGTCGCCGACGGCAAGCGCGTGGCCCTCAAGATGCTGACGGCGGGGGCCTCGAGCACCGACGCGCTGCGGCTCGCCCGCGAGGCCGAGATCGCCGCGACCGTCTCGCACGAGAACCTCGTCTCGGTCCTCGACGTCGGTCTGCACGCGAGCCGCGTCTACATCGTGATGGAGCTGATGCTCGGCGGCTCGCTCGAGGACGCGCGGCCGCGGTTCGGAGCGCCCGGCTTCGCGTTGCCGGTGCTGCTCGACGTCGCGCGCGGCCTCGCCGCGCTCCACGCCCGCGACATCGTGCACCGCGACCTCAAGCCGTCGAACGTGCTCATCGAAGAGTCCGAAGGCACGGTCCGGGTGAAAATCGCAGACTTCGGGATCTCGCGGCTCGCCGCCGCCGACCCCGCTGCCGACACCATCCCGACCGCCGTGAGCGCGCCGGCGGGGCTCGCGCTGACCCAGACGGGCCTGATGATGGGGACGCTCCTCTACATGCCCGCCGAGCTCCTGGGCGGCGCGGCGTTCGTGCGCCCGCCCGTCGATGTCTTCGCGTTCGGCGTGCTCGCGTTCGAGGTGCTCTCTGGCCGATACCCGTTCCAGATCGCCCCGATGCTCGCCGCGCTCGGAGGCTCCCCCCCGCCCGAGCCGGGGGCGCTCCCCGCGGGTGTGCCGGCCGCCCTCGCCGACCTCGTCATTCGCTCTCTCGATCCGGAGCCCGCCCGGCGCCCGGCCTCAGCCGAGGTCGTCCGCGTCCTGACCGAAGTGCGCGTCACCTGGACCGACGCTGGCCGAAAAGTGGGCCCCCGCGCCTAACGGTGCTTGAATCCAAGCGCCATGGCCGGCTCCTCGGTTCGGGACCGCTTTCTCCGCAAGTTGATCACTTGCGTCACCGCTGGGCTCCTCGTGGGCCCGGCCGTCACGCTCGGTCTCGTCGTGGGGTGCTCGGCGCCGCCCGAGCCCGAGGCGCCCAAGCCCTGCGACAAGCAGTTCGTGACGCTGGACATCTACGCGTCGACCGCGATCAACCCGAACGAGAACGGCAACCCGCGCCCGGTCGTGGTGCGGCTCTACCAGCTCGTCAGCGATCTCAACCTGGCCAACGCCCGCTACGACGACGTCTTGAACCAGCCGGAGAAGGTGCTGGGCAAGGACGTCGTCAAGGTCGACGAGGTAAGCATTTTTCCGAACGATCACGTCCGCGTGAAGTTCGAGCGTGACAAGGCGGCCGCCTATCTCGGCGGCGTCGCGCTGTTTCACCAGCCTCGCGGCCAGAGCTGGAAGACGTTCTACGAATTTCCGCTCGCCCCGGGCGAGGCCGCTTGCGGCGGCCGCGAGGAGGACGGCGGTGTCGGGGTGGCCGACCCGAAGGCTGCGTTCTTCGTCGACAAGGCGAAGATCGACAACGGGAGCCAGTTCGACGAGTCGATGTTCCGCGAGGCGCGACCGGTCAGGACGATCAACCTGCCGAAGGGCGCCGCCGCCGGCCGCTGAGGGCGCCCGTTCGGGCGCCCATTTCAGAGCCGGAATCGGGGCCGGCATCGGGGGCAAGTTCGCGCTTTCGGGTGCCTTTGGGTTCCTGGTACATGTAGACGCGCCCGATGATTCAACCGCGCAAGCTCGTCTGGACCGAGGGGCTCTTCATGACCCCTCAGCACCTGCAGCAGAGCGACATGTACCACGAGGCGCTGGTCCACTCTCGGGTGCACGCGATCGTGCCCTTCGACTGGGGCATCATCGAGGTCCAGTTCGACGACCGCGCGCTCACGGCGGGCCAGGTGCGCGTCACCAAGGCGCACGGCATCTTCGCCGACGGCACGCCGTTCTTCGTCGGTGATCGGGGCGAAGACCAGGTCGAGGCCCGCCCGCTCGAGGGCGCGTTTCCGGCCGCCCTCGAGGCGCTCGACGTGTTCCTCGCGCTCCCGATTGCGCGGGACACCGCGGCCAACGTCGCGATGGACCCGGCCAAGGCCGGCCCTGCCACGCGCCTCGTCGCGGCGCAGGTCTCGGTGCCCGACGTGAACACCGGCCGAAACGAGACGGCGGTCACGTGGGGCCGCAGCAACCTCCGCCTCCTGTTCGGCACCGAGCCCCGCGACGCCTACGAGACGATCCGCGTCGCTCAGCTGGTCCGTGACCGCACCGGTGCCATCGTGCTGCGCAAGAACTTCATCCCGCCGATCCTCCGGATCAAGGCGAGCGACCACGTGATGAACGGCATGCGGCGCGTGCTGTCGGCGCTCGTCGGCAAGCAAAAGACGCTCGCCGAGGGCCGCCGCATGCGCACCGCCGCTTCGGTCGACTTCCAGGCGTCGGACACGGCGAAGTTCTGGATGCTCCACACCCTGAACTCCTTCATCCCGATCTGCTCGCACATGGTCGACCACGGCACGGTCCACCCCGAGCATGCCTTCACGATGCTGGCCTCGATCATCGGCGAGCTGTGCACGTTCTCGCCCGACGGCGACCCCACCGCGATCCCCAAGTTCAACTACCTCGATCTCGGTGAGGTGTTCGACCCGGTCTTCGATCGCGCGCTCACGCTGATCGCCAACGTCCTCGCCGAGAGCTTCACGGTCGTGCCGCTCGAGAAACGCGACGACGGCATGTACCTCGGCAAGTTCGAGGACCCGAAGCTCCCCCGTACCCACGAGCTCTTCCTCGAGGCCAAGGGCATCGACGAGGGCGTCCTCCGCGAACGTCTGCCGCGCCTGCTCAAGGTCGGGTCCTGGACGCAGATCGGCTACATCCTGAACGCCGCCATGCCCGGCGTCCGGGTCTCGGTCGAGTACCGGCCCCCCGGCGCCATCCCGATCAAGCCCGGGATCGTGTACCTCCGGGTCGATCAAGCTGGCGATTATTGGAACGACATCCTCGGGTCTGGCACGATTGCTCTGTACCAGCCGATCGAGCCCCAAAAAGTGGAGCTCCGGCTGATCGCGGTTCAGGTTCAGAAGTAGCGGGCCCTGACCGCCCGTGTCGGCGGGAACTTCGCTCCGAGCGGCGGAACGTGAAAGACTAGGAGCCACGGTTATGTCGAGCCAGGCGCAGACGATGTACTGGGTTTTCTCGGATGTGCTCTCGCTCATCCTCCAGCTCCGCAACTCGCGCGATCTGCCCGCTCCGGACATCCTCCAGCGCCGCGTCCTCGGTCTCTTCGAGACCATGATGCAGAACGGGCGCGAACAGCGGATCCCGGAGCAGGACATGATCGACGCAAAGTTCGCGCTCGCCGCGTTTGCCGACGAGGTCATCTATCACTCGACATGGCCGGGCAAGACGCAGTGGCTCTCGAACCCCCTGCAGCTCCAGTTTTTCGGCATCAACACCGCCGGCGACGGGTTCTTCGTCAACCTCGACAACCTGCACGGCCAGCGCGGCCGAAACCACGTCGCGCAGATCTACTTCCTCTGCCTCTCGCTGGGCTTTCAGGGCAAGTACCGCCTCCGCAACCAGGAGGGCCTGCAGCAGGTCGTCGAGGGCCTGGGCAACTACGTCGCCGTCCAAGAGGGCGGGGGCGACGTCCTGGCTCCTAACGCAGAGCGCAAAGACGCGGGCGCCGGCGTGGTGCGCCGCGAGCTGCCGTTCGTCGCGGTGGCCTTGGGCATCCTCGGCCTCGCCGTCATGGTGGTCTTCCTCCTCGCCATGCTGATCCGCTCGCGCGCCGGCGACGTCGTCGAAGCGATCAACAAGCTCGTTCCCGGCTGAACGACGATCCGCGGGGCCGTCTCAAAGGGCGGACGGCGTGATCACGTACGGGGCGGTGTGGCTCCCGAGCCTCGGCTCGTGGGGGGGCGACGGGGTACGCAACCTCGCCAGGCTCCCCACAAAAACCCGTAAAACTTTGCTCCGCGCCGCGGAGCGTCCATCATCCATTCACGATGTGGCTCTGGATCTTCGGCATCCTCGTCATCCTCGCGGTGTGGGTGATCTGGCTCTTGTTCCCGCCCGCCGAGCCCGGCGCCGCGGAGATCATGCCGCTCTGGCTCGCGGTGACGATCTCGGTCGTCATCCTCGGCCTCTTGGTCGGCCTCTGGCTCATCCGCCGGATCCGCGCGGCGCGCGCGGCGCGCGCGCTCGAGAACGCGATCAAGCAGCAGGCGCAAGAGCAGGCGATAAACGCCAAGCCCGAAGAGCGTGAAGAGATCCAGGCGCTCTACCGCCAGGTCGCCGAGGGCATCAACGCCCTCAAGGCTTCGAAGCTCGCGGGCGGTCGCCGCGGCGAGCACGCGCTCTACGCGCTCCCCTGGTACGCGATCGTCGGCCCGCCCGGCGCCGGCAAGACGACGGCGCTGCGCCACTCCGGCCTCTCGTTCCCGTTCCTCGATCCCCAGGGCGGCGGCGTCCGCGGCGTAGGCGGCACCCGCAACTGCGACTGGTGGTTCACCAACGAGGCGATCCTCCTCGACACCGCCGGCCGCTACACCACCGAGTCCGACGATCGCGACGAGTGCGTGGGGTTCCTCGCGCAGCTGATGAAGTACCGCCCCGAGAAGCCGCTGAACGGCGTGCTCGTGGCGGTGAGCATCAGCGAGCTGCTCGACGCGACCGACGACCAGATCAAGCAGCTCGCCGGCAAGGTTCGCGCGCGCATCGACGAGATGCAGACGACCTTGAAGATGACGGTGCCCGTCTACGTGCTCTTCACCAAGAGCGATCTCGTGGCGGGGTTCGTCGAGTACTTCGGCGACCTGAAGAAGAGCGAGCGCGGCCAGCCTTGGGGCGCGACCTACCGCATGGACGAGGTCAAGGGCGACGCCGGCCGGCTCTTCGAGCGCGAGTTCGATGTGCTGGTCGAGAGGCTGCACACGCGCGTCACCAAGCGGATCAACAACGAGCGCAGCCGCCAGAACCGCGAGCGCATCTACCAGTTCCCGCTCGAGTTCGCCGCGGTGAAAAAGCCCCTCGGCGATTTCATGGCCGAGGCGTTCGCGGTGGGCAAGGGCTCTGGCCCCGAGCCGATCCTGCGGGGTTTTTACTTCACCAGCGGCACGCAAGAGGGCAAGCCCCTCGACCGCGTCGTCGGGGCCATGGGGCGCGCGTTCGGCCTCAAAGGCAGCGTCGTCGAAGAGACCGAGGGCAGCAAAGAGGCCAAGAGCTACTTCCTCAAGGACGTCTTCGAGAGGATCGTCTTTCCCGATCAGGAGCTCGCGTCTCTCAGCGCCACCGAGGTGCGCCGCCGGCTGTTCCAACGGCTCGCCATCGCCGCGGCGGCGATGTTCGTCGCGCTGCTCTTCGT
>CALKVR010001371.1 GCA_938004815.1 uncultured Polyangiaceae bacterium
CTGGCGATACGGCGGACGGAAGTAGCGCCCTCGGTCGCAACCGCGGTCGCAACCCGCTGGATCAATGTCTGATCCACGTGGTTGCGACCGTCTCCGCTCGGCCAACGCGCCTCGGCTCCAGGTGGCGCTCGATGCCGGTACCCATCGCCGGCGAGCTGGAGCTGAGCGCCAGGTGGCGGTCGATGCCCGCACCCATCGGCGCTGAGCTGGCGCTGCGCACCAGGTGGCGGTCGATGCCCGCCCCCTTGGCGCTTGAGCTGGCGCGGCCGCGCCTACCTACATCTTGTCGACGAGCGCGCTCATCTCGGCGAAGGCGGAGCTGTCCTGGACGAGCTTGCCGGCGTAGCGGTACGCGACGCGGCCCTCGGGGTCGATGAGCAGGAAGCCGGGCATGGGCGTGATGTTCGCCTGCTTGGCCCAGGTGCCGTTGGGATCGTCGATGAAGCTCGGCGCGGTCATGCCGTGCTTCTTCGCGGTCTCGAGGGTCCAGGAGCGCTCCTCGTCGTCCTGGTATCCCGTCCTCGTGACGCCGATCACCCGCAGACCGCGGGTGTGGTGGCGCTCCTCCAGGGCCTTCACGGCCGGGATGGAGGCCACACAAGCGCTTCACCCAGGCGACCACGACTCGATCAGTACCGGCGCGCCGCGGAGCGCGGCGAGGGTCGTGGGCTCGCCGTTCACCCAGCGCGCCGCGTCCTGTGTGGAAAACTCGGGAACGACCTTGGCGTCGACCGACCCGCCGTAGGCGGCAGATGCTCCGCTCTTGCCGCGCGACATCTTGTAACGTGCGGCGACACCGCCACCGACCAAGAGCGTGACGAGGACCGCCGCGCCGATGAGGACTTTCCTTCGTGCTCCCCCCTCACGCGGTGAGGGGGGCCGGGGGGGTGAATCCATGGGAACGAACGTTATGCGAGAGAGACCGGGTCCGCGCCATCGAGACCTCGTGAATCGCGTGTGCGACCCTGCCGATAACACCTACATCCACCCTGAGATCCGAGATGACCGCCCCGGATCCATGACCTTCCATACGAGATTCCCTCGCTTTTTGTGGCGATTGGCGGCGGTCGCGAGCCTCGCTGGATGCTCGTCGGAAGCCTCGAAACCGGCGCCGCCCAGCGCGTCGGTTGCTGCAACCACGGCGAAATCCAGCACCAGCGCAGCGATCAGTGCCACCGCGTCGGCCACCGCACCGCCTGCGGGCGGCACCGGCGACGGCCGCGGCGGCGGTCAACGCGGGATGCGGTTCGGCGACGCCGCGGTCTACGTGGACGGCAAACCGCGCGGAGTTTTGAGGTATTTCGAGCTCCCACCGACGCTTCACGTCCGCCCTTTGAAGCTCCAGGACGGGCGCGAGGTGGCGCGGTACCGCATCGCCGAGTACGTGCAGTCGGTAGGCGTCGACCTCTCGAAGGTGAGGGCGATTCACCTCAGCGGCGGGCGGGGGCGCGTGAGCATTCTGCCGGGCGACGAGCTTCGCAAGTACGAGGACTCTCTCTTGTTCTCGTTCACGCGCGGCGACAGCGGCAAGGCTCGTGTCGAGTGGCCCGACGCGCCGATCAAGGTGAACACGACCATCGACACGATGGTGTTCGTCTCGGTCTACGTCGATCGCGAACCGCCTGCGTTCGACTCGAAAACCCGCAGCTTTCTCGATGAAAGCGGCGCGCGGATCGAGGGCGTGCCCTACGCCAAGCCCGAAGAGTCGCTTCGCGGGACGCGCGTCTACTCGGACGGCAAGCTCGCGGGATCGGTGAAGCGAAAGCGCCTCCCGGACAGCGTCCTTTCGAAGTCGTACACCGTCAAAAATCCTCGATTTTCGCTCGATGCTTACCTCGGCTCGATCGGCGTCGACACCGCGAAGATCAGGACCCTCGCGGTCGCGCGCGGCGACTTCATGGTCGCGCGCCTCGACGCGCAAACCTGGAAAAACCAGCGCGAAAAGGCGGAGTTTTCGCTCGCGCCCGGGAGCGAGGGCCGCATCATCGTCCCCTTTCCGCTCGAAAACGGCGGGGAAACAGCATTTCCGGCGAGCGCCATCCTCGCGTACGCAGGCGCCGCGCCGAAACGCGTCGCGGACGCGCCGATCGCCGAGGCGGTGCCTGGATCGGAAGAGAACCAGGCCATTCCCGAATAGATCGCTGTAACTCCCGTGTAACTCGGGGAAATCTGCTCCGCGCAAAATTGGCACGTCGGCTGCACTGGTGATGTTCGGACTTACCGGCACGCCAGCCAGGAGAAAGAGCCAATGACCCGACGCAGCCTTCGCCGTACGACCGGAGCCATCGCAAGCGTCGCCGCGATCCTCTTCCCGGGAGTTGCGTTCGCGCAGACTCTCACCGCGGTTCCGACCTTCCACATCGCGAACGGCCAGAACGCCGGCCCGCAAGAGCAGAACGGCGGCCCGGGCCACGAGCAGGGCGACATCACGTACGTCCAGGTCGGCGACAAGGTGTACGTCGTCAGCGTCTACATGTCCTCGAAGGTCTCGGACGAGGACGGCCCCTGGCAGGGCAAGTGTACGAGCATCGAGTTCGGGCCCGATGGTCAGCCGACCGTCGTCGCCGACCAGGTGCAGATCTCGGACTACGACGGCGACCGTCCGTTCAACCATGCGCGCGTCGCGGCCGATGCCCAGTCGGGCAAGGTGATCGTGACGTTCGGGTCGGACGGCGTGAACGGCGAGGCCGCGAACGTCTCGACCTACGTCCAGGCGCTCGACCACATGTGCAACCCGGTGTCCGAGGTCGTTCGCGTCAGCAACAACGCGAACAACAACGAGGGCGCCCCCGACCTCATCTGCCACGGCAACGGGTACTGCACCGGCGGCTATCTCTCCACCGGCAACAACGACACGTCGTTCGCATACGGCATCATGGTCACCGACCTCGGCGGTGGGCAGGTCACGCTCGAGCGCACCTGGCTGCAGGGCGTCGTCGCCCCGTCGAACATCGGCCGCCCGGCGCTCGCTTCGAGCGACCCTGGCGCGGCGCTCTTCTGTGCGGCCAAGGGTGACAACCGCCCGCCCGAGGACGGCGTGCAGTGCGCGATGCTGAACACGATGGACGGCACCATCATGTACAAGCAGATCATCGCGGCCTCGCAGCCTGGCGAGAAGATCTACATGAACCAGCCGACGGTCGGCGCGCTCGACAACGGCCGCTTCGCGGTGCAGGTCCTCGAGTCGAGCGGCCAGGGCAAGATCAACAACGAGAAGGGCTCCAACGTCACGCACGCATACGTGATCGAGCCGCAGCTGGACAGCTTCCTCATCAAGGACCACAAGATGGGGCTCGGCAGCTACCACACGCACTCGGCGATCTGCGCGGGCGCGTACGGCGTCGACGGCACGCGTCACTTCGGCATCCTGGGCGCGCCCATCACCGGCAACGGCCAGCCGTCGTTCCAGATGCTGTCCTACGAGGCCACGACCGGCATCGCGCAAGACAAGACGATGAACAAGTGGGTCGTCGGCTGGTACGGCGACGCCGGCAAGCTCGCCAACATGTACGGCCAGAACCCGAACACGCAGGGCCGCGACTTCCTCCGCTGCAAGGGCGACGTCCCGAACCCGGGCTTCGGGCAGCCGAACGGCTACCTCCCCCACGTGAAGACGTTCTTCGTGACGCCGCACTCGGGCCGCATCGACGGCGAAGAGAAGAACTCGCAGTGGCTGAGCTTCGTCCCCGGCCACACCTCCGAGCAGGTGCAGCCGGCTGCTCCCACCGACCCGGGCAACATCCAGCCGGGCCCGAGCGACGACGGCACGTACACGGGTGATCCCGCGCCGCCGGCTGCGGCGCCCGCGGACGACGCCCCGAAGGACGGCAAGGATCCGAGCGTCCTCACCACGCCGTCGAGCGGCGGGTGCTCGAGCTCGGGCGACAACGGCTTCGGCGGAGCCGCCGGCTTCGCGATGATGGCACTTGGCTTGGCGCTCGCATCGCGGCGCAGGAAGGGAGTCTGATCATGAAGCGCTCTCTGCTCTGGTTGATCACGGCATGCCTCGGGTCGGTGAGCCTGGCCGCGTGTACGCAGCAGCCGGGGACGTTCGTCCTGAACCCGGGGGACGATGACGATGACGGTGAGGGCGCTTCGGGCACCGGCGCGGGCGACCAAGGCAGCTCGGCCGCCAGCACCAACCCCACCGGCGGCAGCGGCGCGGCTAAGCAGATGTTCATCAACGAGGTGTTCCCCGCCATCTCGACCGACTGCGGCAGCTGCCACATGACGGGCGAGTCGGGCTCGCCCATCTTCCTCGGCGCCGGCGCCGAGGCCTCCTACAACGCGATCACCGGCTACTCGCCGACCCTCATCGCGGTGCCGGACAACTCGAACCTCATCCAGCACGGCGTGCACACGGGCCCCGCCCTCACCACGACCCAGCGGGGCATCGTCTCCGCCTGGCTCGAGGCCGAGGCGGAAGAGCGAGGCCTCGTCGGCGGCGGCGAGGGCGGCGGAGCGCCCACCGGCAAGACCCTCACCCAGGCTCTCGACGAATTCGCCAACTGCATGGACCTCCTCGAGTGGGAAGAGAACATGTCCAACCTCCCGCGCGCCGACACGGCGAACGCGGGCGAGTGCAGCGGCTGCCACACCTCGGGCGACGGCGGCGCGTTCCTCAGCCTGAACGTCCAAGAGACGTTCGAGATGAACCAGGAGTTCCCCTACATCAAGCGCCTCGTGACCGGCACCGTCGACCAGAACGGTGCGTTCGCCGGGCTGCTCCCCGCGAACCGATTCGTCAACAAGGGCCTCGAGGCGCAGAGCTGCGACCCCCAGACGCAGAACTGTCACCCGACCTACAATCTCCCGCCGGGCATCAAGACGGGCATCGAGACCGTCGTGAACAACACGCTCGACCGCATGGCCAACGGCGACTGCGGTACGCCGTGAGCTGAGCCCCGGCTGTAAGCTGGACCCATGCGGTCCGTCGATCCCCGCCTGCGCGTGCTCTACATAGGGCTAGTCGCAGGCGGGGCTCTTTTGTTTCGAGAGCCGCTGCCGCTGGCCGCCCTCGCCGCATCGCAGGCGGTGCTCTGGCTCGTCGTCGGGCTGGGGGCGCGGCGCCTCGTGCGGCAGCTCGTCAAGCTCGCCGGTCTCGCGGCCATCCTCCTCGTCACGTTCGCCCTCTTCGCCGAGGACCCGGCGACCGACCGCTGGCAACAGGTCGCGGTGCTCGGCTTCTCTCTTTCGATCAACCTCGGTGGGCTCCTCGTCGGCGGCGCGATGGTGCTCCGCATCGTGGCGATCGTGATGGGGTCGCAGGTCGCGCGCGCCGGAGACG
>CALKVR010001372.1 GCA_938004815.1 uncultured Polyangiaceae bacterium
CCATGTACGCGTCGGCGAAGTACTCGAGCACGCGCGGGAAGTAGATCGTGCCGGCCGCGTCGACGTCTTGGAACTTCACCGTGCGCCGCATCGTATGGAGGGGGCGCGGGGCCGCGATCAGCGCGGCACGCTCGAAAGGAGGGCTCACCCGGCGCTTATAGCGCGGGTCGCCGCGGGGCGGACGCTCTACTCCGCGATCTCGCAGCTCGCGAGGCCGTCGCCGCCGCCGGCGATGAGGACGCGCCCGTCGTCGAGCAGGGTCGCGGTCGGCAGCGCGCGCCGTTTCACCATCGGCGGTAGCGCCAGCCAAGCATTGGTGGTGGCGTCGAAGACGAGGAGCTCGTCGAGCTCGTCGCCCGACGTCTGGTCGAAACCTCCGACCACCAAGGCGTTGCCCGACTCGAGCGTCACCGCGGCGGAGCCGGTGCGCGGCGCCCCGATGTCAGGGCCTGCCGCCCACGCGTCGGCCACGGGGTCGTAGATTTCGGTGACGCCGACCGGCCCGACGTTCGCGACCTTGCCCGCGGCCGCCAGGACCGCTCCGCTCCCGAGCGCGACCACGGCCGGGCGAAAGCGTGCGTTGGCCAGAGGCGCCAGCTCGACGAACGCGTCCGTCCCGAGCATCGACGCCCCCGCCGCCGCCCGTGCCGCTGCCGCCGCCTCCGCCTGCTCCGGTCGACGTGGTGCCGCCCGTCACCGCGGTGCCGTCGCAGGCTGCGGGCGCGAGGACCAAGAGCGACGCGAGGCAGGCGCGGCCGAGCCGAGCGGAGGTGGCGGTCCGATTCACTCGACGGTCGTACCGGGCCCCCCTGCGGCCGGCAACGTCACCCTGCGCGATGGGATCATGTTTGAGCGGCGCCGCCGGCCGCCCGCTTACCTGGCAGAGAATTGTTCGGGTGGCTCGGCGTGACCAGAGTCGTCCCAACGAAGCCGGTCCATCGCCGGCGGACGAAGGAGACCTGTGATGAAGATCTACGGACACCCCTGGAGCACCCACACCCGCAAGACCCTGATGACGCTCGCCGAGAAGGGGCAGGAGGCCGAGCTCGTCCTCGTGATGCTCCCCAAGGGCGAGCACAAGCGGCCGGATTTTCTCGCCATCCATCCATTCGGCAAGGTCCCCGCGATCGACGATGACGGATTCGTCCTCTACGAAACGCGAGCCATCAACGCCTATCTCGACAGAAAACCGGGCGGGCCGCGGCTCCTGCCCACCGATACGCGCGCGCTCGCGCTCGTCGACCAGTGGATCCACGTGGCGGACGCCTACTTCATTCCGCACGCCGGCGCCGTGCTCGTGGAGACTCTCTTTCGCAAGTACCTCGGCGGCGAGCAGAGCAAGAGCGCGATCGAGGCCGGGCGGGAGGGGATGGCGCCCGCGCTCGACGCGGCCGATCGCTGGCTCGCCTCTCACCCGTACTTCGCCGGCGAGGGCTTCTCGATCGCCGACATCCACTGGATGCCGTACGTCGAGTACCTCTTGCGCGTGGGCGAGGGTGCGCCGGTCTCGAGCCGGAAGGGCTTGTCGGCCTGGTGGGAGCGGGTGAGCGGGCGCGACGCCTGGCAGCGCGTGGCTCGGTCGGGGCCGCAGCCCTACGACCCGACGGTGTCGGCGGAGGCAGTCGAGCAGGCCCACCGGCGGTGACCCTTTCGGAGCCCGACGTTTACCTCCAAGGGAATTGCGGGAGCGCTGCCGATCTCGGAGTCTGCTCGTCATGGCAGAGGTCCAACCCCCGGCGGGCGCGGCGACGACGTTCGGGCCCATGCTGCAGTACTGGAGGCGGACCCGGCGTTTGAGCCAGCTCGCCCTGGCGCACCTGGCCGATGTCTCGCCTCGACACGTGTGCTTCGTCGAGACGGGACGGGCGCGCCCGAGCCGGGAGATGGTGCTCCTCCTCGCGTCCGCGCTCGACGTGCCGCTCCGCGAGCGGAACGCGCTCTTGCTCGCAGCCGGCTTCGCGCCCGTCTACGGAGAGACGAGCTTGGATGCCCCCGAGGTCGGCGCCGTTCGCGAAGCGCTCGACGCGATCTTGAAGCAGCAGGAGCCGTACCCGGCGGTGGTGATGGACCGCCGCTGGGACATCCGGCGCACGAACGCCGGCGCGGAGCGCTTCTTTCGGTTCCTGCTCGTCGACGGGTTCGACGCGGCCCCTGGCAACGTGATCAAGACGGTCTTCCATCCGAGCGGGCTCCGCCCCTACATCGCCAATTGGGAGGCGGTCGCGCGGACCCTGATGCATCGCATTCAGCGCGAGGCTCTCGGCGGCGTGAAGGACGCGGCCGCAGAGGAGCTGGTCGAAGAGGTCCTCGCGTACCCGGACATCCCGGCGAGCTTGCGCACACCGGCGCTCGAGCAGCCGCTCGTCCCGTTCATTCCGGTGAGCTTCGAGAGGGACGGGCGGCGGTTCGACTACTTCTCCACCGTGACCACCCTGGGCACGCCCCTCGACGTCACGCTCCAGGAGCTCCGCATCGAGTGCTTTTTCCCGGCGAACAAGGCGACCGAAGAGCGAGCGAGAGAGCTGGCGGCGAGCGTTTGACGCGTCAGGAGCGTTGCGCGGCGGGCTGACACCGCGGGCACCAGTAGGTGCTGCGCGCGTCGAGCCCCTCGCGAAACATCTCCACCGTGGCCGCGCACTCGAGGCACTTTTCTCCGCGGCGCTCGTACACCCAATACTGGCCGCCGCGGCCGAGGAGCGACCGTGAGGTGAAGCGCGTCACGCGCCCCGGCACGAGGTGCCGGCCGCTCTTGCCCACGGCGACGTTCTTCTTCATCAGGTCGCGCGCGATCTCGACGACGCGCTCGAGCGCGCCCGGCTCCAGCGCGCCGACCTGCGTCCGCGGATCCACGCGGGCGAGAAAGAGCACCTCGCTCTTGAGCACGTTGCCGATACCCGCGAGCGCGCGCTGATCGAGGAGGGCCTCGTGAATCGTGCGCTCGGGCATGGATGCGAGGCGCTCGAGCGCTTCGGCGGCGTCGAAGTCGTCGTCGGCCAAGTCGGGGCCGAGCCTCCCGAGCCGCGGGTCGGCGTCGAGCCGATCGGTCCGGAGGAGGCGGACGACCGGCGCGCTGAAGCAGCAAGCCTCCACCGTCTCGGTCTCGAGGGCGATGCGAAGCCGAAAGCTCGGGGCGCGCCACCGCTCGCCGCGCCGGTACACGTGCCACGCGCCGTTCATCATCATGTGCGTGTGCAGCGTCAGCCCGTTCGAGAGGCCGATGAGCAGGTTCTTCCCGCGCGCGGTCACCGCGATCACCGTCGCGCCTTCGATGTGCCGCTCGCGCACGTCGGCGACGCCGCACTTCACCCCCACGATGCGCTGACCTTCGAGCGCTCGGCGCAGCTTGTCGGCGAGCCGGTGAATCGTGTCGCCTTCGGGCACGACGCAGGTCGTAGCGCGTCACCTGACCGGGCGCGAGCCGGCTGCTACCATCGACGGCATGCTTGCTTCGTCACCGGTGGCGCGCCTTCAGGCCCATTTCGCGCGCGTGATCGGTGTCCTCGAGGGCCGTGACCTGACGACGCTCGTTCCCGAGCAACGCCGCGCGCGCGCCGGCAACATCCGACAGCTTGCACGCTATGCGCTCCGCGGCCGCTTCCCGCAGAACCGTGACTTCGCCGATCGGTACGTGCCGTACTTCGTCGACACCGAGGGCACGCGCTGCGCGATGGCGCACCTCATCGAGCGGCGCGGCGGCGCCGAGATTGTCGAGCGCGTTGCGGCGCGACGAAACAACGCGTTCGTTCGTGAGCTCCTCGACGACCGGAGCGTGGTCGGTTGGCTCGAGCGCGAGGGGCTATTTGCCGACGAGGCGGCGCTGATTCAGCCGAGCTACTGCAGCACTCCCGCGTTCGACTGCTTCTGCATGCGCGAGACTCCGGGTGTGCTCGAGCTCTCGGTCGAGGTCGTCAACGGGACCAGCTTCGATGCGCGAGTGACCGCCGTGCACGGTGAGCCCGCGAACATGGTCGGCGACCTCGTGTCCGGCAGGGCGAACTTCCTGCCGCAGGTAGGCGATACGCTCTTGGCGACCGACGGCGTGCACACCATCTACCGCGTCGATGCGGGGCGGATGGTCGACACCTCCACGTGTGTGACCTTCAACATCGGCCCGCCGCCTGCGAGCGCGCCGCTCGACGCCGTCATCCAGAATCTCCTCGGTGACTGCGGAGCCGGGCTCGACGCCGAGTGGACCACCCAGCAGGGGTGCGGATGCTCGGTCGCGACGACTGTCAGCGCCGCCACGAGCTCGTCGAGCAAGGCGTCGTCCTCGGCGGGCGGGTCCACGTCGTCGGGTGGATCCGGCGGTGAAGGCGGCGCGCCTCTCGACGGCGTCCAGCCTGGCGGCGGCGGCTGCGCGGCCTCCTCCGATCGCGCTTTCGGCGGCCTGCTCTTCGTCCCGTCGGTCCTGCTGGCCGCCGCTCTGGGGCTCCGCACGCGGCGATCTCGATAGTCTTTCCAGCGGGTTGAGCGGCATGCCACTTTTCCCTGCAGTTTCCGCTTGAGACGATACGGAATGACGTGTCATTCTCTCGCGATGCAGAGGCGACGACGACACGATGGGCTTCCGGCAAGGGTCCGCATCGCCATCATCGGCGGTGGTTTCTCGGGCCTGGGTATGGCGATCGAGCTGCTGCGGCGGGGCGAGCGCGACTTCGTCGTGCTCGAGAAGGGCACGCAGCTCGGCGGAACGTGGCGCGAGAACACGTACCCCGGGTGCGCGTGCGACGTGCCGTCGCTGCTCTACTCGTACTCGTACGAGCGCAAGAGCAACTGGAGCCGCGTCTTCGCCGAGCAGCCTCAGATTCAGGCGTACCTGCTCGACGTCGCCGAGCGGCGGGGCGTGCTCCCGTACGTCGAGCTCCGCACCGAGGTCGAGAGCTCGCGATGGGACGACGCGCAGAAGCGGTGGCGCCTCACCACGAACCGCGGCGACATCGAGGCCGACTTCATCGTCCTCGGGCCGGGGCCGCTCCACGAGCCCAAGCGCCCCGATCTCCCCGGCATCGAGTCGTTCGAGGGCACGATGTTCCACTCCGCCGAGTGGCGGCACGACGTCGACCTCCGCGGGCGGCGCGTCGCGGTGCTCGGTACCGGGTCGTCGGCGATTCAGTTCGTGCCCAAGATCCAGCCGCTCGTCGACCAGCTCTACGTGTTCCAGCGAACGGCGCCCTGGGTGCTCCCCAAGCCCGATCTGCCGATCAGCGAGACCCAGCAGTGGCTCCTCGCCAACGTGCCCGGCTACCAGCTCGGCCTCCGCAACACGATCTACGGCGTGACCGAGCTCCTTCAGATCGCGCAGCGCCACCCGAGCGTCATGCAGCGGCTCTCGGCGCTCGGCCGCTGGCACCTGCAGGCGCAGGTCCGCGACCCCGCCCTCCGGGCCCAGCTCACACCGACGTTTGCCCTCGGCTGCAAGCGGCTCCTGCTCTCGAACACGTACTACCCGGCCCTCCAGGCCGAGAACGCCGAGCTCGTCCCGCGCGGCGTGCGCGCGATCACCAAGACCGGCGTCATCGATGGCGACGGCGTGCACCGCGACGTCGACACGATCATCTTCGGCACGGGCTTTCACACCACCGACGCCAGGAGCTTCGGCCGTGTCTACGGTCGTGCGGGCAAGAGCCTCGAGGCGGCGTGGGGTGGCAGCCCGCAGGCGTACCTCGGCACCACCTGCCATGGCTTCCCCAACGCCTTCTTGATGATTGGCCCGAACCTCGGGAACGGCCACGGCTCGGCGTTCATC
>CALKVR010001373.1 GCA_938004815.1 uncultured Polyangiaceae bacterium
CACCTGCACCGTGCCGATGTGCTTGTAGTGCTTGCGGTCTTCGGCGTCTTCTTCGATCACCGCGACGTTGTCGGGCGGGGTGCGGGGCTCGAAGCTGTCGGGCGTGGCGGGCAGGTACTCTTCACGGCCGCACGCGGTGAGCGCGCTGATCGCCATCGAGGCGAGAACGACGAGCTTGGCTGTTGTCACGGGTGGCGAGCCTATCACTCTCGGCTTCGGCTTCGAGCGCGGCATCGTGCTCGGCTCGTGAGGCCATCGGCGCGTCCACGGCAGAGGTAGCGGCGAGCGCGGCGATTCGAACGCGCTCGGCCGGCACCCGGGCCTCGTCGCGGAGCAGCTTCTTGGCGGCGAGCATGAGCATCGGCGAGAGGCCGACCAGGGCGGCGAGCGAGCTCACGCCGTAGATCCCCTTCAGGACGAGGGGGAGATGCATGTTCCCGAAGAACGCCGTGCCGGCGATCCATGTGTGCATGACGGCGAGGACGAGCAGGCCCCACGTTCGCATCCGGGCGAGGCCGTAGATGCCGAGGCCGAGGCCCGCGGCGAAGATCACGTTGTTCGTGAGCACGCCCCAGCCCTCGAGGATCACGAGCCCGTAGAACGTGAAGCCGAGGGCATCGGCCGCCGCGAGCCCGAGCGAGACGAGGAGCGGAACGCGGTACCGCGACGGCTCGAACGCACCGCGAAGGCCCCCGCCGAGCCCGGAGCGCCCCATGAGGAGCATCGCGGCCGAAGCCCCGGCCACGACGACGGCGGAGGCGAGCCGCTCTCGCGAAGGACCGAGGACGAGGTTGAGCGTTCCGAGCAGACCCGTCGCCATCCAGAGGGCGCGCGCCGACATCTGAGCGGCGGTGTGACGCATGTGGAGGAAGATCGCCGAGAGGCCGACGACCCCGGACGCGAGCGCCTGCGTCGTCCAGAGGCTCCCCCAGGGAAACGCGGCGATGCCCGCGGCCGCCGCCACCGAACCCGCGGTAGCGCCCGCGCGGGCGAGGGGAGACGCGCTCACCGGATCGGCCGCCATCGGAGGAAGGAACACGCGGCGTCGCCGTTTGTTCCGCCTCCGCGTCGGCCGAGGTCAGCGAGGGCGCGCGCGCTCGCGCATCAGCGTCTCGATCACGTCTCCGAGCCGCTCGCGGAACAGGGTGTCCTCTCTCTCTCCCGGTTTGTCCACACCGAGCCCACCCCAGAACCCTGCCCGCCCGATCGCGTAGCCGAAGCTGGCGCTCATCACGAGCAAGAGCGCGAACTCGACGTCCTCGCGACCGATGGCGAGCTCGCCGCGAAATCGCTCTTCGAGCAGGTCCGCGACCTTCTTCATTCCGCGGGTGCGCCGCGAGAAGAAGTCGCTGCGCGCGATCTTTCCGGAGAGGAACGACCAGGCGAGCAGCCGCGGCGCCTCGGGCCGCATGACCCAAGAAAACAGGTGGGCGAGCCACGCCCGCGGGGCCGCCGTCGCGCTCGCGGCCATCAGGGCGACGAGCTCGGCGCGGTTCGCCTCTGCATGCGCCTCGAGGGCGGCGTCGACGAGCCGATCGATCCCGCCGAAGTAGTGGGTCACGAGGGCGTGGCTGACGCCCGCGCGCTCGGCCACGTCCTTGAGCCCGATCGCGTCGGGCAGGCGCTCGCGGACGAGCTCGCGGGCGGCGTCGAGGATCAGCTGGCGCGCTTCTTCGGGGGCGCGGCGCACGCGAGGTCGGCTGGGGAGCGGACGTCGAGACATATTGGTGCCCTTGACAATAGTCGACCCGGCGCTATTGTCGAAGCTGACAATAAGGAGGCGAGATGGCGACCACGGGCGGAATGAGCGCGGGCTGGATGGACGAGGGGCGGGCGATCGAGATCGCGTTGAACGGCGGTGTCTTTGCTCGGATGCGCGTGGCGCTCGGCGCGCTCGGTCGGCTCATGCGAAACCCGGACGACACGGTCGAGGTGTTCTTGTTGGGGATCTCGCTGAACGGTCCGCGTCTGCCGGGCCTCTTGGGTCGGATGGCGGCCGAGCGAGGCGGGCTCGAGCTGCTCTGCGAACGGCCGACCATCGCCTCCACCACCGTGGATTGGGACCGCCTGCGCGCGCTGCCGGCTTCGACGCTCGGCGGGGCTTACGCGCGCTACCTCGACGACAACCGCCTCGATCCCGATCTGTTCCAGCCGCCGCCGGGCCTGCCCGAGGTGCCGCGGTGGGTGGCCCAGCGGATCCGGCAGACCCACGACATCTGGCACGTCCTCACGGGGTACGCGCCCGACGTCCCCGGCGAGCTCGCGCTGCAGGGGTTCACCTACGCGCAGCTCCGTGTGCCGAGCGCCTGGCTCATCGCCGTGCTGGGCACGCTCATCAAGTCGCCGCGCTCGGCGCGGCGGGTCTACGACGGCTACCGGCGCGGCGCGCGCGCGGCGTTCTTGCCCACCGTGCGCTTCGAGGCCCGGTGGGATCGCGAGCTCGAGGACGTGCGGCGTGAGCTCGGCATCGAGCCCGCGCGGGGGTGAGCGCGCGGCGTCAGCGCGGGAGGCGCCGGTAGCGGGCCGACGCGAGGGTGTAGGCGCCGAACGCGGCGAGGCCGAGCGCGGTGGCGCCGAGGAGCCACGTGCCCCAGGGTTGTCCGGCGAGCTCCCGCAGGGCGCCGTCGAGCCCGCGGACCTCGCGCGGGTTCTCGCTGGCGGCTGCGCGGACGACGAACCCGCCGACGAGCAGGAACACCACGCCGCGCGCGGCGAAGCCGAATCGGCCGAGCCGGTGGATCCAGCTCGCCAGCGCGCGGGGGCAGCTCGAGAGGTCGAGCTTGCGCGCGAAGTGGCCGCGCGCCGCCCAAACGAGGTGGCCGATCCCGAGCGCGACGATGCCCGCGCCGACCGCTCCCACGAGCAAAGGCCCCGCGGGAAGCGCGAGGAGGCGCGCGGAGAGCGCCTGCTCGTCCGACCCATCGTTCCGCCCCAGGATGAGCCCGACCGTCCCGACCGTGAGCGAGCCCAAGAGCACGGCCAACGCGCCATGGCCGACGCGCATCGCCACGGCCTTCGCGCCGGTGCCCTCGCGATCGAGATCGAGCACGGCGCGCGCGAGGTGCCACAACGCGTGTCCCGCGAAGCCGAGCGCCGCGATCGCGACGCCGACGAGACCCATCGGCTTGGAGGCGACGATGGCGAGCGCGCCGCGGGGGTCGGTGATCTCGCCGCCTTCGCCGGCCGCCGCCATCGCCGCGAGCAGCCCCACCATCAAGTAGAGCAACCCCGTACCGACGAAGCCGAGGCGCACCAAACGGCGAAACCAGCGGCTGGTGGCGGCGTCGTGCGCCGCCCCCGCTGCCTTGTCGACTGCGGCGCCGGCCTGGTCGGCGACCGCTGCCGGCCGTACGACCGAGCTGAAACCCATGCCGTCGCAGGAGCAGGCGGCGTGCCAGCGCCAGGCGAGGGCGCCGGCGAGGCGTCAGGAC
>CALKVR010001374.1 GCA_938004815.1 uncultured Polyangiaceae bacterium
CGGACCTGTGGCGGGTGATGGCGGGCAACCGCGAGGTCTGTCGGGCCATCGACCCGAACTTCGACGGCGTGAAAGACGCCTTCATCTACTACGACGAGAGCGGCAAGGAGCGCCGCCGCGAGTCCGACTTCGATCGTGACGGGCGCCCCGACGAGGTGCAGGTCCTGGTGAACGGGGTCGTCGTCAGCAAGGAGCGCGAGACGAACTTCGACTCCAAGCTCGACACCTGGGAGACGTACGTGGGCGGCCGGCTCGCCAAGGCCGAGCGCGACAGCGACGCCGACGGGATCGTCGACGAGTGGTGGGAGTTCAACCGCCCCGACAACCCCGACTGCGCCGTGGTGGTCAAGGACCACAACGCCGACGGCAAGCCCGACCCGGACAGCGCCGTCGACACGTGCGGCGAGAGCTACAAGGCTCCGCCTGGGCCGACCGCCACCATCCCTACCGCGGCGCCGAGCGGCACCGCTCCAGGCAGCTTCGGCACCTCGAGCCCGCCGCCGAGCGCGTCGGCTCCGCCGGCCCCCAGCGCGTCGGCTCCGCCGGCCCCCAGCGCGTCGGCTCCGCCGGCCCCCGGCGCGCCTGGCGCAGCGCCGCCGTCCGGCTCACAACAACCCGCGGGGAAAAAGGCACCATGAAATCTCTGCTCATCCTCGCCGGCGTGGTCGCGCTCGCTTCGAGCGGCTGCAAAAAGAGCGCACAAGAAGCGTTCAACAGCCCCGCGACCAAGACGCCGCCGAAGCGCCTCGCCGATGGCTCGATCGACGATCAGTCCAAGTGCGAGTGGCGCAACCGGCAAGATCGCGACGTCATCGAGACCGCCGGCCCAGGCTCCGTGCTGCCGAACGTGCGGCGTGTGTTCGCCGTGGTCGGCGTCGGGCAAGACGCTCAGCGCATCCTCGTCTGCCGCGAGACCGACACCAACCTCGACGGCACCAAGGACGTCGTCCGCAAGTACAACGACAAGGGCGAGAGCCTCTTCGAGGAAGCCGACACCAACTACGACGGCAAAACCGACACCTGGATCACCTTCGCCAAGGGTCGGATCGCCGAGATGAAGCTCGACTCGAACTACGACGGCAACCCCGACGAGTGGAAGTTCTACTCCGGTGGCCGGCTCCTCCGGGCCAAACGCGACACCAACTACGACGGCAAGGCCGACATCTGGGAGATGTACGGCACCGACGGCCGGCTCGAGCGCATGGGCGTCGACGTCGACAACGACGAGCGCGTCGACCGCTGGGACTACGACATCGACATCAAGCGCGTCCGCGAAGACAAGGAGCGCAAAGAAGAAGAGGCCGCCGCCCAAAAGGCGCAAGAGAAGGCCGACGCCGAGCGCAAGGCGGGCGAGTACAAGGTCGCCGAAGACGAGCCCGAGGACGGCAAGAAGAAGAAAGAAAAGAAGCCGGCCACCAAGAAGGCGCAGGAGGGCTCGGCGCCGCCGAAGACGCCCTGACCTCGCGCCAATACCGAATCGCCGTCTCGTTCACAGGTCATGGCTGCCAATTCCCCCCCCCGGCCCCCTCCGCGACGCGGAGGGGGTGACGCTCCTCGTCACGAGGAGCGGCTCCAGAAGCTGATCGCAGGGGCGGGTCTCGCTTCTCGCCGCGCGTCCGAATCCCTCATCCTCGCCGGGCGCGTGCGCGTGAACGGCACGATCGTCACCGAGCTGGGCGCCAAGGCCGACCCGCGCGCCGACAAAATCGAGGTCGACGGCAAGCGGCTCATGGCCGACGACCTCGTCTACTTCGTCCTGCACAAGCCCAAGAACGTCGTCTCGACCCTCAGCGACCCCGAGGGGCGCCCCACCGTCGGCGAGATGCTCCGGCGCGTCGGAGCGCGCGTGTACCCGGTCGGCCGCCTCGACTTTCCAACGAGCGGCGTGCTGCTCGCGACGAACGACGGCGCGTTCGCGAACGGCTTGCTCCACCCCAAAAAGGCCGTGCCGAAGACGTACGTCGTCAAGGTCCAGGGCCTCATGGCCGACGAGGACCTCGACCGCTGGCGCAAGGGTATCGAGCTCGACGACGGCCCCACCCTCCCCGCCCGCGCCCGGCTGATCCGCCACGAAGAGGACAAGACGTGGTTCGAGATCACGATCACCGAGGGTCGCAACCACCAGATCCGCCGGATGGGCGACGCCACGCGTTTTCGCGTGATGCGCCTCGCCCGCGTCTCCTTTGCCGGCGTCACCCACGAGGGCCTCAAGCCTGGCCAGATGAGGCCGCTCTCCTACGAGGAGCTCACTGCCCTCCGCGAGCAGTACGGCGTGCCCAAGAAGGTCCGCCGTCCAGCCGAACCTCCCCCCTCCGCCCGCGGAGGGGGGCCGGGGGGGAGGAAATTGCGGGCGGCGCCACCGAAG
The DNA here is from genome assembly GCA_938004815.1 of uncultured Polyangiaceae bacterium. GTDB lineage: Bacteria > Myxococcota_A > Polyangia > Polyangiales > Polyangiaceae > Xiheicaenibacterium. Next base: position 2,366 of record CALKVR010001374.1, read on the forward strand.
CACGGCAAGGCCGAGCAGCCCCGGCGTGACGCCGCGTCACAGCGGGGCGAGGCCTCACGCCCGCAGGGTGACCGGCGGGAAATCAGATCTGCGCGAACCGACCGCTCCGGAACGAAGCCTCGAGCAGCTGATTCACGCGCCCCTCGAGCTCGCGGGCGCGCGGGTCGTTCAGGGTCGCGAGAGCGCTCTTGATCTCGCCGAGCGCCTTGAGCTGACTGAAGAGCTGCACGTCGCCGAGGGCGGCCGCGCCGGTGAGGATCTGCCGGATCCGATCCACCTCACCCGCGAGCGCCTCGATGCCGACGCCCAGCGCGCCGACGCGGCGGCGGTCCGGGTGCTCGCGGTAGAACGCCTCGAGCACGGGCTGCACGATGCCGTCGAGGATGTCGGCCTGGTCTTCGCTGTTCCAGATGTGCTTGAGGATGAAGAAGTCGGACGCGTCGGCGGCCTGCCGGCCATCGAGGAACGCGCTCGCGGCGAACAGCTTGAGCATCTTGACGACGCGCCGATCGCTGAGTGACACGCCCTCGGCGCGGATCTGGAAGACGAGCCCCTTGTAGCCGGACAAAAAGGCGTCGGAGAAGCTCATGCGCCGGCCGAAGTCTTTGCCCATGTCGGCCAGCTCGCGCGCGCTGAGGAGCGGCTGCGGCTTTTGCCCTGCCATCTGTCGCACCTCGAGGCCGATGCCCTTCTCTAGCAGCTCGTTGAAGTGGTACGCGTCGAGGTTGTCGGACCGGACGCGGAGCAGGAACCGGTCGAAGATGGCGTTGAGCGTCTCGTCGGAGGGGACCTCGTTGGACGCCGCGAAGACGCTGATGAGCGGGCAGCGCATCACCTGGCCGCCGCTCGTGAACCGGCGCTCGTTGAGGAGCGTCAGCAGCGCGTTCAAGATGGCGCTGTTGGATTTGAAGACCTCGTCGAGGAATACGACCTCGGCCTCGGGCAGCATGCCTGCGGTGTTCCGGCGGTACTGGCCCTCGCGAAAGGCGGCGATGTCGACGGGGCCGAAGATCTCGTTCGGCTCGGTGAAGCGCGTGAGCAGGTACTCGAAGTACCGAGCCTGCAT
>CALKVR010001375.1 GCA_938004815.1 uncultured Polyangiaceae bacterium
GCGACGGTGCGACCGGCGGCGACGGCAACGAGCGCCGCCGCGCCGGCGCCGTCGGCTTCGACCGCCGCCCCGGAGCCGGCGACGATCACGGTCACGATGGAGGTGTCGCCGAGCTACGCGCGGGTGTACCTCGACAAGGCGCGCATCAAGCCGCCCTACGATCGAACGCTCCCTCGCGACGGGGCGGACCACGAGCTCAAGATCGAGGCCCCCGGGCACAAGTCGAAGAAGATCCCGTTCAAGGCCACCGGTGATCTCTCGCTCGTGATCGCGCTCGAAGCGCTGCCGAAGAAGAAGAAGAACCCCACGACGAACGAAGAGATCTACTGAAAGGGTCCCCGTTCAGCCACGATGAGGTTCGTCCCCGCCATTTCACCCCCCCGGCCCGCCTCACTCGCGTGAGGGGGGAGACGCTTTGGTCGCCGTCATCGCTTGTCGTGATCTGGTCAAACGCTACGGCGACGTCGAGGCCGTGCGCGGGCTCGACCTCGTCGTGGAGAGCGGCGAGTGCTTCGGCATGCTCGGGCCGAACGGCGCGGGCAAGACCACCACGATCGAGATCCTCGAGGGCCTGCTCGATCCAACCAGCGGCGACGTTCGCCTGTTCGGTCGAACGTGGCGAGACGACGAGGCCCTGCTCCGCGAACGGATCGGTATCACGCTGCAGGACACGCGGCTGACCGACAAGCTGACGGTCGAAGAGACGCTCAGGCTGTTTCGCTCGTTCTATCCACGCGGGCCCAGCGCCGACGATCTCTTGCGCCAGGTGCAGCTCGAAGAGAAGCGGCGCGCGCGGTACGAGACGCTCTCCGGAGGGCAAAAGCAGCGCGTCGCGGTGGCGTGCGCGCTCGCGGGCGCCCCCGATCTCCTCTTTCTCGACGAGCCAACGACCGGGCTCGACCCCCAGAGCCGCCGCAGCCTGTGGGACCTCGTCCTCGCCTTCAAGGCCGGGGGCGGGTCGGTGCTCCTCACGACGCACTACATGGACGAAGCCGAGAAGCTCTGCGACCGGGTCGGCGTCGTGGATCACGGGCGCGTGATCGCGCTCGGCACACCGCGCGAGCTCATCCGTTCGCTCGGTGGCGAAGAGATCATCGACTTCGCGGCCGATGGCGCGATCACGGTCGAGACCCTGAGCGCGGTGCCGGGCGTGGTCTCGGCGCGGCGCGAAGCCGACGGCTTCGCCCTCACGACGGAGCACCTCCACGAGGCGCTCCCGGCGCTCTTCGCGCACCTCTCTCTGCTGGGCGCGCGCCTCTTGCGGCTGTCTACCCATCGCGCGACCCTCGAGGACGTCTTCGTCCACCTCACGGGAAAGAAGCTCCGTGAGTAACGACGCCCGGCCGAGCGCGCTCCTGCAGCTGGTGCTCGCGCGCTGGCGCAGCTTTTACCGCGAGCCGGGCGTCCTCTTCTGGAGCTTCGGCTTTCCGATCGTGCTGGCGATCGCGCTCGGCATCGCCTTTCGGAACGACGCCCCCGAGCCGGTGCGCGTCGCGGTGACGGGTAGCGACGCGGCGGGGCTGACCGAGGCTCTCGCCGGCGCCGATATCGACGCGCGCCGCTTCGGGCATGAGCCCGCGCGCATCGCCTTGCGCACGGGGCGGGTCGATCTGGTCGTCGAGGCCGGCGATCCTCCCGCGTACCTCTTCGACCCGACCCGCCTCGAGGGCCGACACGCGCGGGCGTTGGTCGACGCACGACTGCAACGCGCCGCGGGGCGGGTCGACGCGCTCACCGCGACCGATACGCCGGTCACGGAGCCAGGCTCGCGCTACATCGACTTCTTGGTTCCGGGCCTCTTGGGCACCGGGTTGATGCAGGGCGGGCTCTGGGGCGTGGGCTACGTGATCGTCGAGAT
>CALKVR010001376.1 GCA_938004815.1 uncultured Polyangiaceae bacterium
GACGATGAGCGTCATCTGCTCACCGGGGTGGACGCCGACCTCGGGGCCGATCGAGGCGTAGACCTCAACGGGCTCGGGGGCGTCGGGGACGACGAGGGTGACGGCGCGCTCGGTGTCGAGAGCGGGCAGGTCGGACGGGATCGGCGCCTTTTTCTCGGGCCCGGTCGGCAGGCCGAGCCGTCGGCCGAGGCGGATCTCTCCCCCGCGCGGCGCCCGCGCCCGGCAGATGACACGGACCTCGGCGTCGCCGGGCGCCCGCTCCGAGCCGTCGATCAGATCAGGCACGAAGAAATCCACCGCCACCCCGCTCGTGGCGAAGCGCTTCAGCCGATTCTGTTCGCCGTCGCGCACCGGCCCGCCGATGTGACGCAGCATCTTGGCGCGCTTCGCGTACTCGAGGCCGCGCGGGAGCGGGTCGGGCATCCCGAGCATCGAGATGAGCGGCGCGCGGAGCTCGGGCCCCGCGCCGAGCTCGAGGAGAGCCTCGGTGAGCGCGACGCGGTTCGTCTCGTACGGCTCGGCCGTCAGGTGCTTCGCGAGGGCCGGTCGCGCCGCGTCCTCGCCGATGCGCGCGAGCGTCCGGGCGACGTGAGGCCGCAGCCGGATGTCGCGCAGCGACGCGATGAGCGTCCCCACCGCCTCTTCGCTCTTCAAGTCTCCGATGGCCGCGAGCACTTCGCGCGCGCGCTCGAACGCGATCGCGTCCTCGGGAGCAGGCCGCTCACCGTCGTGGGGGAACGCCGCGCGCCACCAGGCGAGGAGAATGTCCTCGCCGCGGTCGTCGCCCGTCTCGGCCAGGGCGAGCGCGGCCAGGCGCTTCTGGAGCTTGGTGCCGCCCTCGAGCAGCTCGAACGTCACCGGGGCCCCCTCCCCCAGGCGCGTCAGCGCGAGCGCGATGTAGGCGCGAGCCTCGTCGTCTTCTTCGCGGCTCATGGCGAGGCGCAGAGCGGGCGCGACCTCACGCCGCTTCAGATCGAACAACACCTCGGCGGCCTTGCGGCGAACGGCGACGTCGGCGTCGTCGAGGAGCGCGGCCACCTCCGGGGCGGCGTCCACGTCGCCGCCGATGCCGCGGCGGAGCGCCTCGGGTAGCCCCCTCCCCTCCCTGACGTTGCCCTCGCGCTCGTACCGGCCGTGCGAGCCATCGACCGCCCGGAGCTTGGCGCGCATCGCCGCCAGCACGTCGGGGCGCTCGGGCCCGAGATCGCGACGCTGGAACGGATCCGAAGCGAGGTCATAGAGCGCGCAGGCACCCGCGCGCCGGTTGCACACGAGCCGCGAGCTGCCTTCGGCGAAGAGCGCCATGTCGCTCGTCTCGGCGAACGCGAAGCCTTGATCGCCCGGGGGGGCCTCGCCGGTGAGGAAGGCGCCCAGGTCGCGCCCGCGCACCCGCGCGGGCTTGGGCGCCCGCAACGCGGACAGCGTGGTCGGGAGCAGGTCGACGAGCGAGACGGGCGGCGCCACACGCCGCGCGCCGATGAGCCCGGGCGCGTGGACGACGAGCGGAACGCGGACCTGCTCCTCGTAGACGGTGGTGCCGTGGTAGCGCCCGCCGTGCTCGCCGAACTCTTCACCGTGATCGGCGGTCACGATCACGATCGTCTTGGGGCGGCGGCTCCGCACCGTCTCGATCAGGGCCGCGAGCGCGGCGTCGGCCTCGGCGATCTCGGAGTCGTACCGATCGATGTCGCGCAGGCCGAAGTCTTTGCCGGGGTGCGCCTCGTACGGCTCGTGCGCCTCGAAGAGGTGCACCCAAAGGAAGACCCGGTCCGCCCCCGCCTCGCCGTCGAGGTAGCGGGCGACCTGCATCGGGCGCTCACGCGCCGCGAGAAACTCGCGCCGTGCGTACTCGAACCCGAGGTCGCGGCCCGAGAACGCCTGGAACCGATCCTCGTCGATGAAAAACACCGCGGGCGGAAAGAACGCGGCCGTCTTGTAGCCGTAGCGCCGCAGCTGGTCGGCCCAGGTCTCGGAGTCTTCACCCAGATCCATCGAGAGGAGCGGGCGCATGTACTTGCCCGTCATCAGCGAGGTGATCGCGTAGGACGTGTGCGGCGTCGCGGTGTACGCACGCTCGAAGACGACGCCCTCGCGCGCGAGCGCATCGAGGGTCGGCGTCGTCTGCCGATCGTAGCCGTAGGCGCCCACGTGGTCGGCGCGGAGCGCGTCGATGGTGACGAGCAGGATGTCCCAGCCGCTCGCGTCGAGCGAGCTCTTGGTGTCGGTGGGGCCGGCGACCACGCTCGGCTCGTAGGGCAGAGGGGGCTCGATGCGCGCGGCCACCTCGACGGCGCGGCCGAGCACGGGAGCGTGATCGAGGAACACGAGGCGCACGTTGTCGGCCAGCGCCACCCGGCCGGCCGAGCTCGGGGTCAGCGCCGCCGCCACCGCGAAGACGCCCAGCGCCACCACCGCCCGGATGCCGGCGCTGCGCGCCGGCCGCGCTTCGCGCGACGCACCGAGCGGGCCGTACGCGAGCGTCGCGAACGCGGCGAAGAAAACGGCGAGGGCGGCGAGGCCGTGGTGAAACGCCGGGTAGAGGCGCGGCAAGACCCGAAGGTTGAGGACGTCGCAGGCGAGCGCTCCACCCGCGGCCACCCCCAAGACCACCAGGCGCCGGGTCCGCGGCGGCAGCCTCTCGAGCGCGCGGACGATGCGAGGCGCGGACGCGTAGGCGACCGACGCAGCCGCGATCGCGAGGGCCGCCACGAAGACCCAGCGCTTCGCGCCTGCCAGGTGGCGACCGCTCGAGACCCCCCACCCTACCGCCGCCGCGAACGCAAACGCGGCACCGGCGACGCCGAACCGGGCACGCGGCCGCGTCGACCGGGCGATCCCCTCGACCACCGCGCCGGCCGCGAGCGCCACGGGCGCGGCGCAGACGGCCGCGATGGGGCCGAGCGATACGAGCGCCAGGAGCGCCTCGGCCGCCCCGGTGAGCTCGCCGCCCCCGAGGAGCGAGACGCAGCCGAGCTCGACGAGCAACAGGAGCAGCGCGAACAGGTACGCGTCCCAGAGGCGTTCGTAGGCGCGCACGACGGCCCTCCCTGCGGGGCCTCAGCCGTACGAGATGTCGAGGATCTCGTAGAGGCGCTCGCCCGCAGGCAGGCGCACCTTGACCTCGTCGCCGGCGTGGTGGCCGAGCAGCGCGCGCGCGAGGGGCGACGCGACCGAGATGCGGCCCTCGTCGAGGTTCGCCTCTTCGGGGCCGACGATCTGGTAGAGCGTCTCTTCGCCCGAGTCGACGTTCGACAGCTTGAGCTTGGCTCCGAACTGGACCTTGTCGCTCCTGATCTTGGTCGGATCGATGACCTCGGCGCGCGACAGGCTCCCCTCGATGTGCGTGATGCGGGCCACGATCATCCCCTGACGCTCGCGGGCCGCGTGGTATTCCGCGTTCTCGCTCAGGTCGCCGTGCTCGCGGGCGGTGCCGATGTCTTTCACCACCTGAGGAAGCTCGATCTCCTTGAGGCGCTTGAGCTCCTCGCGGAGGCGCGCCTGGCCCTCTGGGGTCATCGGTACCTTTTCGGACATGGTCTCGACCTCGTAGTTCAGCTGGGGGCAGAGCGCTACTGAGCGGGGGGCGCGGGCGACGAGGGGGCTGGCTCGGGCGCGGGTGCCGCTGGCGCCGCCCCGCCGGCGGCCTCGGGCGGTGCGCCACCGGCAGCCTCGGCGGCGGTCGGGGATGGGGCGGCGACCGCCGCCGCGGGCGAGGCCGACGCGCCTTTTACCGCGGTCACCTCGCCGCGCAGCACGACTCGCCCGGTCGGCTGCGTCGCGTCACCCGAGGGCTCGATGGTGACGAACACCTCGACCTCCGGGTGCTTCGTCTTGAAGGTGAGGTGGCCCTTGAGCTCGGGGTTCGGCTTGAACGCGCCCACGTTCTCGGCCGCGCCCACGCCGTCTCCGCCCAGCGGGCGAACCCAGACGACGTACGCAGTCGCCTCCGGGGAGAGCTTGCCCGGATCGCCCATGTGGGCCGTGCTCAGATCGATGTCGACGCCGCCGTCATCTCGCGCCGACGCCATGAGCTGACCCTCCGCGAACGGGATCGAAGGATCGGCCGTGAGCGG
>CALKVR010001377.1 GCA_938004815.1 uncultured Polyangiaceae bacterium
GCAGCAGACCCCACGCCGGCCCCAGCCGCTTCCACGACCGCCGCCGCTGCCGAGCCGACCGCGCCCACGGGCGAGACGCTCAAGTCGCCACCGCCCCCGCCGCCGCGGCCAGGGGGCTACGCCCCGCCCAAGCCCGCGGCCGCGCCGCAGCCGGCCGGCGGCACGCAGAAGTTCGACCCGTCCGGTATCTGAGCCCGCCCGTTCGGCGTTTCGTGGCAGAATGTCCGGTCATGCCGCTACGGCGCGCCAGGCTCGGCGACCTGCAGATCGAGGACGAACGCTCGTTCTCTCACGTGGCGCTCTACGCCGACCTCAAAGCAATCGTCGAGCGTTCGGATCTCTCGTTCCTGGTCCCGGACAAGGGCGAGCTCGCGTGGGACGCGGCCGCGCTGCTCAACCTCACGTACTGGTCGCCGGGCGTGGCCGACGTGCTCGCAGCCCCGAGCATCCCGGCCGACGTCGTGGCGCACGTCGCGTGGCACCACCTGTGCGACCGATCGGTCGCGCCCAGCGTGCAAGCGAACCTCCTCGGCGAGAGCGTCGCGAGCGCGTTCGACTTTTACCTGGTCGGCCGGCTCCTCGGCCGCAGCCCCGACGCGCCGTTCCTCGAGACGCAGGTCCCGCGGATGGCGGAGGCGGCCGAGGCCGCCGGCTACGAGCCCGACGCCTTCGAGCGCCTGCTGACGGAGGCGGCCGAGGCTCCCGAGCGGGCGTTCGAAGATCTTCGCGAGCTGCTCTTCGATACGAGCATAGCGCTCGCCAACGCGGCCTGCGCCGAGGACGCGGCGCAAATCCTAGAAGCAGCCGCGGGGCATCGGTTCTCGCCGATCTTGCATCACTACGAGCTCGCCAACTGGGTGCTGCGGTCGAAGCTCTACGCCGCGACCGCTCGCACGGACGGCGGCGTCGATGCCAGGCGCGTCGACGCCGAGCTGCGCGCCGCACCCGACCCCGTGCGCTGGCTCGAAGACCGATGGCTCGCGCCGGCGCTCTCCGGCGCGGGCGACGCGAAGCCGCGAGACGAGCGCGACCGATCGGCCGCAGGGGCCGCGGCCGCGAGGGGGGCGCAGAATGGCTGACAAGACGATCGACGAAGCACCGCCGAGCTCCGAGGACGCGGAGCCCATCAGCATGCGTGAGGTCGAGCTGGAGCCGGTGAGCCTCCACGACATCGAGCGGATCCTCGCGCCGGGCAAGCCGCCGCCGCGTCTGTCGCTGAGCGACACCACGGTCGAAGCCGGCGAGCCCAAGGCCGCCGCCGGCGACACGCGCGCGAAGCCCGAAGAGGTGCGCGAGGGCCTCGCTTCGACCGTGAGCCCCGAGGCCGGTGACGAAGAGCCGGCGCCCGACTCTGCGATCAACGATCTCCGCCGCTTGGCCGCGGCGTCGAAGGCGCCGCCGGCGGGTCGCGACAGCCAGCTGAAAGAGGTGCTCCACATGGGGAGCGTCCTCGGCGACGCGCCGCCGCCCCCTCTCGTGCCGCCCGATCTCGCCGCGCTGGTCAAAGAAAAGGCCAGCGCCGGCTCCGCCCTTCCGGGAGGCAAGCTCGACGCGGCGAACAAGCCCCGCCCCAAGCCGCCGCTCAAGCCCAAGAACGAGTCGAGAGCACGCTCCGACGCGGAGCTCGATCTGAGCGTCGACAAGCCGGACCGAAACAGCGAGTCACCTCGGAGCGACGCGCCGAAGAGCGAGCGCTCGAAGAGCGCGGCTCCCGCGCGGAGCGTCACC
>CALKVR010001378.1 GCA_938004815.1 uncultured Polyangiaceae bacterium
GGCGGCCCGACACCGTCTCGACCACACCCTCCTCGTCGATGAGCAGCGCGAGCACGTTGTCGCGCGAGAACTCCTCCAAGCTGGCGCTCACGACGATCTGTCCGTCTTGCTGCACCAAGAGGAGCTCGGTCGTCGCGCCGTCGGCGGCCTCTGCCACGAGGGGGCCGCGGTCTTCGAGCGAGGTGAACCGCAACCGGGCCGCCATCGCCTCGGCCACCGCGGCGGCGTGGAGCGCCGCTTCTTCGTCGCTCACCCGCCGGATCTCCGAGACGCCGATCGCGACGATCGTCGCGGCGGTCGCCACCGCCAGGACGGCGACGACGACGGGGGCGAGCAGGCGGAGCGGGAGGCCCAGGCGCACCCAGGCGAGGGTACGTCAGTCCGTCGCCAAGAGCGCAAAGACCGAGTGGTCGAGCCATCGCCCGTCGCACCACTCCGCCTGCCGAGCGATCCCTTCGAACTTGAAGCCGAGGCGTGAGATGACCTTCAGCGAGGGGTGGTTGTCGGTCGCGGCGGCCACGCGTACGCGGTGGACGCCCATCCGGTGGAGCGCGAAATCGACGCACGCGCGTGCGCCCTCGGTCATGTAGCCACGGCCGTGGGCCTCGTTTCGCAGCCAGTATCCGAGCTCGCAAGACCGGTGCAGGTGCACGCACTGCTCGAGGCCCACGATACCGAGCAGCGTGCCGGTGCCGCGCTCGCGGATGACGAACCGAACGGCGCGGCCCTGGTCCCAGTCGGCGGCGCACGCCTCTGCGAACCGGCCGCTGGCCACCGGGTCGGTGTGGTACTGCACCCACGGTAGCCAGCGCTGGAGCGTCGCGCGCGACCCGTTGACCGCGAACCAGAGCTCGTGGCCGTCGGCCGGGTCGACGGGTACGAGCAGCAGGCGCTCCGTCTCGACGGGGCGCTTCTGTAGCTCCGCGCGCGCCGGGATGCTCAGCATGCGACTACTTGCACTCGACGCGGGCGGCGTAGCCCTCGAGGTGACCGCCCTCGTAGTCGAGCCACGCGATGTACCACTCGCCGGGCTTGGCCCCCGGCGTGACGCTGGGCTGCGGTTGCTCGCTGCTCGAGACGCGCGCGACGACGCTCGCGTCGCGGATGCCGTCGCGGTCGAGCTTGCTCGTCATCACCCGACCCCGCTCGAACCAGACGAGCTGCGCTTCGCCCCGGCTCGTGCTGGTGCCGATGGCGGGGTGGCGGCCCGCGTTCTTGACCACCTGGCGTTTCCACACCGGCGTGGCCGACGTCTTCTCGGAGAAGGCCACCCATATCCCGTCGCGGCCTTCGTCGTTCCACGCGATGTAGCAGTTGTCGGCCACGCAGCCGAGGCTCGGCCAGTCGGCGCGCGTCCGGGCGGTGTTGATGGTCGCCATCTCGCCGAGCGTCCGGTCCTTGGACGTCGCGGTCAGCCCCTCGGCCGTGACGCCCTGCCCCATGTCGGCGAAGGGGATGCGCAGGTGCTGGACGTTGCGGTCGGGGTCGCGCTCGAGACGGAACGAGAGGTGGAGCGCCTCGGGGGTGACGGCGGCCACCGGAAAACGGATGCGCGCCTTGCCGACGGGGTTGGGGCGGAGGCCGGTGGCGCGCGTCTTTTCGCCAGCGGCCGAGAGCCCGTTGAACTTCTGCAGGTAGATCTCTTCGGTGCCCTTGTCGGTCGGCTCGACCCAAGTGAAAATGACGGACTTGTCAGGGAGCTCGACGGCCGTCGGCGAGCTGGCCCCGCCGACGGCGCGCGCGATGAGCGTCGCCGAGCTCGCGATGCGCCCGTCGGCGTCCAAAAACCGCGCGTACACGCCCGCCTCGGGGCCCCGCGTATCCCAGTAGGTCAGCAGCAGCTTGTCGCCCACGCGCATGATCTCGGGCTTCTGGATATTCTGGCCCTCGGGGGTCACCGCGAAGGCGTCGGTCTTGGCACGCATCGCCTCGTCGAGCGCGACCGCATAGGCCTGCTCGGTGCCCTGGTCGGCCTCGGTCCAGACCATCACCGGCCCGCGCGGGCCGATCGCGATCGTGGGGCGGCCTGCGCCGATGATGCGGACCTTTTCCTCCATGAGGTCGTACGAGCGGGGCCGGCCCAGCCCGGTGAGCTTGCAGAGCGGCTC
>CALKVR010001379.1 GCA_938004815.1 uncultured Polyangiaceae bacterium
GGATACGCGAGCACAAGGCCGAGCGCTTCTTCGGCTGGGAGTATTTCGCCGCGCCCCACGAGCCGTACTACACGCGGTACGACGACATGCCCAAGGCGACCCTGACCGACCGGTATGTCCAAGAGCTGCGCTACATGGACGAGGCGTTCGGCGTGCTCGAAAAGACGCTCCGCGACGAGGGCCTCCTGGAAAAGACGATCGTCGTCTTCGTCGCCGACCACGGCGAAGAGCTCGAAGAGCACGGCGGCAAGGGTCACAAGACGCTCCACGGCGAGTGCACGAACGTCCCGATGGTCGTCCGCATCCCCGGCGTCTCCGGCGGTGACAAGGTCGCAGTCACCTCCACCCTCTACGTGCTGCCGTGGCTCCTCCAGCGGGGCAGCGAGCCGCTGCGCGCCGCCGCCGAGCGCCGGATGCGCGAAGATATCGGGCCGATGATGCGCGCGACCGACGGTGCGGTCGTGGTCGAGCTCGTCAGCTACGACAAGATGTCGACGGCGCTCGTCTACTCCGACAAAAAGATCATCTACAACTTCATCGCCGACGCCGCGGTAGCCTTCGACTTGACCGCCGATCCCACCGAGCAACGTGACCTCATGCTCTCCGATCCGGCGAGCGCGCAGGGCCTGCTCGACGCGGTGCAGGCGTACCGTCAGGTGCGCCGCGGCATGCGGCGGTACACCCTCGACCCGACCAAGCGCCCCGATCACTCGAAGGTGAAGCGGGCGAAGCGAGAGGCCAAGCAGGCCGAAGAGCCGGCCGACGAGCCCTGAGCCGGTCGCTGCCGAGGGAGACCCTAACCCGCGGCGCGTGTGCCGATAGGGTAGGCTCGCTCGCCGACCATGACGCGCGGCGGCTCGTCGTCGGCCAGAAATGGCTCGAGCGCGGCCTGGGCGTGCCGCCAGAACCTCGCCCACGCGCGGCCGCCCTTCACGCGGGCGAAGCACGTGCCCTCGGCGTCGGCCACGAGGCCCGCGGGGTCGAGCGGCTCTTCGGAGCCGTCGGAGAGCACGAGGATCGGCACCTCGGGCGGGCGACCGCGCACGAGCTCGACGAAGAACGGCGTATCGTCGACGGCGAAGTACGTCCAGTCGTAGCCGTTCGTGAGGATCGGCCGCCCGTCGTCCGGGTGGAACGAGACCCAGCGGTGGAGCGCGCGGACGAGCGCGTCTTTGGTGACGAGCTCACCGTCGTGCCAGAAGCTCCCCTCGCGATCGAGGCGGATCGTGCTCTCGCGCGAGGCGCCCGGCGGCGGCGGCAGCCGAAAGAACTCCGGGTGGTCGCCGGGCTTCATCGCGGCGTCACCGTTTTCTCCAGACGACGACGAAGAACCCCGCTACGCGCGCGAGCGGGCCGTCGGCGAGGGCGTGTTCGGCCACCCGCAGGACGTCACGAACGACGGGCACGCGCATCGCCATCGCGGCCGGCGTGACGATCCTGATACCACGGGTCGCGACGAGCTCCGTACCAGCCGGCGCGCGCCCGAGCGCGGCGGCGGGGGAATCGAAGCGCGTGAAGACGCCGTCTTCTTTGAGCTGGGCACCGACCTCGCGCGGGCCGAACGCGCGCTTGGCGAGCGCCCGGAGGCTGTACGGGTTGTAGAACTCTGCGATCACGTGGCCGCCTGGGCGCACGACGCGCGCCATCTCGGCGAGGGCCCGGTCGACCTCGGGGATGTGCGCCAGGACCTTGAACGAGCAAGCAACGTCGAAGGACGCGTCGTCGAACGGCAGCTCGGTGGCCGAGCCCTGGGCGACGTCCAGGCCA